>JBBSKO010000201.1:0-4578 GCA_038256225.1 Propionibacteriales bacterium
CTCGGCGAGTCGGTGCTGTTCCCCAAGCGGCTCGGCGTGCCCGACGAGCTGGCCTCGATGGTGATGGAGTGCCTGACGAACCCGTACATGAACGGTGAGGTCGTCCGCGTGGACGGCGGGATCCGGATGCCCCCGAAGTAGCGGACGTCACCATCGGCGACACGGAGGCTGCGATGTGGACCTGCGTGAACGAGCACGACGTCCGGGACGGGATGTTCGTCTGCCCGCGGTGCGGCGCCGACCAGGTCGCCGACCCCGACCGTCCGGCAGCGCCCGCACCGGTCCCGGACCGGGACGAGGTACGGGTCGCCGCCCGGAGCGAGATCGCGAACCGGGCGACCGCCGGTGTCGGGCTCGTGCTCCTGCCGCTCGTGCTCAGCGCGCTCTCGGCCGCGGTCGCGGGCACCGACGCCGGGCCCGTCGCGGTGCTCCTCCTCGCGGACTACCTCACCGGCCTCGCCGGTGTCGCGCTGGTCCTGGTCGGCGTCGTCGGCCACGGCGTACGGCTGGGGGTCGACGCGGCGGGCAGCGCGCGGTCCGACGCAGACGCCGGTCAGGTCTGACGGCCCGTCCTGGCTAGCAGCCGGGTCTGCCGCGAGGCGCCCGCCGGCGGCGCGACCGCCGGGCGGCAGATGCCCTCCATGTAGAGCGAGTCGCCGAACCCGTCCAACGCCTGCTCGACCGCGTCGGCCTCGCGGTCGTCCCAGGTGACGTCCAGCCCGGCCGCGCGGCCGAGGTCCCAGCGGTGCACCAGCAGGTCGAAGCCGTAGAAGTCGCGCAGCGTGTCCGCCAGGGTGGTCGGCCCGAAGTACCCGTCGTAGGGGGCGCCGACGAGGTCGTCGTCGGCGGCCACCCGGCGAACGAGCGCCTGGTGCTCGCCCCAGACGGCGGCCGGGCCGCCCGCCGGTCGTGGACCGGTGTCCACGTCGCGCCCGGCCAGGAAGTCGCGCTGCGTGTCGACCACGTGGTCGAGGACCGCGGCGGCGTCCCAGCCCTCGCACGGGCTGGGGGAGGACCAGGCCGCGGCCCGGTCGACCGCGGAGACGATCGTGCTGAAGCGGTCGGCGTCGGCGAGGTGCTGCGCGAGGGCGGGGTGCATGCGGCCAGCGTCCCGGACGGGACCGGGGCGGTCTTGCAAGAATCCGACGGTGGCGGAGCAGGAGAGGTCGGACGACGTCGAGCGGGCGCACCTGCGCGACGCCCGCGGCTGGAGCCCGCCGGTGCACCGGTTCGCGCCGGCCGCGGCCCTGGCCGAGGTCGCGCGCCGCTACTGGCTGCCGGTCTGGTCGTTGCCGCCCGGCGAGGTGACCGTGCAGCGGGTGCTGCGCTACCCGGTCTGCCTGGTGGTCGTCTCCGCCGACTACGCCCGGTTCTACGGCCCGGCGACCGGGATGTCGGTGCAGGAGCTGAGTGGGGCCGGATGGGCCTGCGGCGTGATGCTGCAGCCCGCGGCCGGGGCGATGGTGCTCGGAGACGCGGTCTCGACGGTGACCGACCGGGTGCTGCCGCTGGAGGACGTGCCAGGCCTCGCGGGGGCCGCGCTGGTCGGGGCGGTGCGCGCGGCGCTGGGCGACGACCCGACCGACTCCGGCGCCCAGCGGGCGGCCCTGGCCGCGATGGACGAGGCGCTCCGGGCGCTGCCGCCCGTCGACGACGAGGGTCGGCTGGTGAACGCGTTGGTGGAGCACGTCGAGACCGACCCGACGGTGCTGCGGGTGGGTCAGGTGTGCGAGGCGTTCGGGCTGGTGGAGCGTGCGCTGCAGCGGCTGACCGCCCGCCGGGTCGGGCTGAACCCGAAGTGGCTGGTGCAGCGACGCCGGCTGCAGGAGGTCGCCGGGCGTCTCGCGGCGGACCCGACCCTGTCCCTGGCCGAGGTCGCCGCGGACCTCGGGTACACCGACCAGGCCCACCTGACCCGCGACTTCCGCGCCGTCACGGGGGTGACCCCCGCGCGGTACGCCGCGCAGCGCCGCCGGCCGGATAGTCCCTGACGAGATCGTCGCGGATCGGGCGGATCGACAACGATCTCGTCAGGGACTGTCGCGGCCCGGGGCTCAGGCCTCGGTGCGCGGCGCCGCGGACGTGGTCGGGGCGACCTGGAGCCCGACACCCTCGGCGGCCTGGCCGACCGACTTGGCGATCAGCGCCTCGAGGTCGAGACCGGTCGAGGTCTTCAGCATGTTCAGCGTCTCGACCACGTTGCTGGTGACCTGCTTGGGCAGGGCGCCGGCACCGTCGGTGGAGATGACGGTGAGCTGGTCGATGGCCGAGATCGGGGAGGCGACCTCGCGGGCGATCTGCGGCAGGACCTCGATCAGCATCTGCAGCACGGCGGCGTCGTTGTAGTTCGCGAACGCCTCGGCGCGCTTGTCCATCGCCTCGGCCTCGGCCTGGCCGATGGCCAGCGTGGAGGCCGCCTGGGCCTCGCCCTCGGCGCGGGTCGCGTCGGCCTCCGCCGTACGCCGGGCCTTCTCGGCCTCACCGCGCTTGGCGCCCTCGATGGCCTCGGCCTCGGCGAGCGCGGCACGGCGGGACTTCTCGGCCTCACCGGACAGCCGCGCCTCCTGCGCCTTGGCCTCGGCCGCGGCGATGGTGGAGGCCTTGCGGGCGTCGGCGGCGGCGATCTCGGCGGAGCGGCGGGCCTCGGCGTCCTGCTCGACGCGGTAGCGGTCGGCGTCGGCGGGCTTGCGGACCTCGGTCTCGAGCTTGCGCTCGGTCAGCGCTGCCTGGCGCACGGCGACCTTCTCCTGCTCGGTGAGGATCGCCTGGTCGCGGTCGGCCTGGGCCAGCGGCCCGGCGGCGGCGGCCTGGGCGGAGGCCGCGTCGGTCTCGGCCTTGATCTCGGCCTGCTTCAGCGCCAGCGCCCGCTGGGAGACCGCGATCTGCTCCTCGGCCACGATCCGGGCCTGCTCGGCGGCCTGGCGGGCGTTGGCCTCGGCGATGGAGGCGGTCTGCCCGATCCGGGCGGCCTCGGGGCGACCGAGGTCGGCGAGGTAGGAGCCGTCGTCGGTGACGTCCTGGATCTGGAAGGTGTCCAGGATCAGGCCCTGGCCGGTCAGCGAGTTCTCGGACTCGTCGGCCACGCGCTGGGCGAAGGCCGCACGGTCGCGGATGATCTGCTCGACGGTCAGCCCGCCGACGATCGAGCGGAGCGCACCGGCGAGGACCTCCTGGGTGAAGGCCTCGACCTCGGCCTGCTGCGACAGGAACCGCTGGGCGGCCAGGCGGATCTGGTCGGCGTTGCCGCCGACCTTCACGATCGCGACGCCCTCGACGTTGAGCTTGATGCCCTGCCCGGACACCGCGCCGCGGATCTGGACCGAGATCCGGCGGCTGGAGAGGTCCAGCGTGGCGAGCTTCTGGACGAACGGGATGACGAACGTGCCGCCGCCGAGGATCACCTTCTGCCCCGACAGGTCGGTGGTCAGCGCCCCGGTCTCCGGGTTGAGCACCGCCTTGCCCTTGCGGCCGGTGACGATGTACGCCTGGTTCGGCCCGGCCACCTTGTAGCGGCTGGTGACCAGCAGGACGAGCAGGACGAGCAGGACGACGAGGCCGCCTACGGCGATGAGCACGGGGTCTCCAAGGTTCACAGGGTTCAGTCCAGGGGTCGGGGGGCGTCAGGGGCAGGGAGGTCGCCCCAGGTGGGGGCGACGGTGACGGCGGTGGGGGACAGAATCGAGGTCACGTGCACCGCGGTGCCGGCCTCGAGCGGGGCCTCGGCGCGGGCGTTGACCCGCACCACGTGGCCGCCGAGCAGGACGCGGACCGAGCCGAAGCCGTCCGCGGGGATGGCGCTGGTCACGGTGCCGTCGCGCCCGACCAGGTCGTCGGCGGTGGGGGTGGCGTCGCTGCCGCCGTCCTTGACCAGCCGGGTCAGCCAGACCGCGAGCCAGCCGAACAGCACCCCGGCGCCGGCACCCACGCCCAGGCTGAGCGGCAGCGGCAGCCCGACGCCCTCGGCGATCGCGCCGCCGAAGCCGAAGGCGGACACGAACGCGCCGATCACGGCGGTCGAGAACACGTCGCCGGCCAGGGCGTCGAGGGCACCGTCGAGCACGTCGCCGAGGACCAGCGACAGCAGGATCAGGGCCAGGCCGAGGCCGCCGAGCACGAGGAGGACGGTCACGGCGCGGTCCCTCCGGGGCGGTGCGGCACCCAGGCGGTCCGGGCGCTGGCGACCCTAACGGGTCCTTCATCCCGGCTCAGCCGAATCACGGGAGACCGGTCCGGCCTGCCGGGCTCCAGGCGGTCAGGTCGAGGACGAGGTCCGCGCGGTGGCGCACCGCCTCGACCAGGGCGGCGTTGGGGTCGTCGACGGCGTGCACCCAGGCGGCCGCGTCGGCCGCCGACTTCCCGTACGCCTCGTGCCGCGCCAGGAGCCTCTCCCGGCGCAGCGGCTCGTCCACCACGACGTGCCAGACCGCGTCGAGCCCGGTGCGTACGGCGGCCCAGCGGGGCTCGTCGAGCAGCAGGTAGTTGCCCTCGGTGACCACCAGCCCGGTCTCCTGGTGCGCCTCGTCCGGCACCGCGACCGCTCCGGCGAGCGGCTGCTCCAGGTCGCGCTCGAACGCCGGC
>JBBSKO010000202.1:0-4560 GCA_038256225.1 Propionibacteriales bacterium
CGGCGAGCCGGTCGACGACTCCTTCGACGACAAGACCCCCGGCGCGCTGGTCACCCTGGGGGCCGAGCCGCAGCAGCCGCAGACCATCGACCAGGTCGCCTCCGCCGCGGCGAGCCGCCTCGTCGAGGCCGGCGCGACCGTCGGTTCCCGGATCGCCACCGTCGGCACCGCCCCCGAGGTCCTCGGCCTGCCCGGCGTGCCCGAGCTCGGGATCGGCAACCTCGACCCGGTCGTCCTCGTGGTCGACCTCGTCGAGCAGCCCCTCGAGGGCCCCGAGGGCCAGGACGTGCAGGACGTGCCGTCGTGGGTGCCCGAGCTGGTGGAGCGCGACGGCGTCCCCACCGGGTGGGACTTCCAGGGCACGCCCGAGCCCACCGACCAGCTGCGCAGTGCGACCCTGATCGAGGGCGAGGGCCCCGAGGTGGAGAAGGGCGACCTGCTGGTCGCGAACTACCTCGGCCAGGTCTACGGCGGCGACGAGCCGTTCGACGAGAGCTACAGCGGCGAGCCCGTCGGCTTCGGGATCGGGCTCGGCCAGGTCATCGAGGGCTGGGACGAGGCGCTGGTCGGCCAGACCGTCGGCAGCCGCGTCGTGCTCGCGATCCCGCCGGCCCAGGGCTACGGCGAGCAGGGCAGCCCGCAGGCCGGCATCGAGGGCGACGACACGCTCTACTTCGTGGTGGACGTCCTCGGGGCCGCGTGAGCAGGCTGCGAGACTGACGTGGTGACACCCGAGGCGCAGACGGAGGCGAAGTCCGAGCGCCTGCTCAACCTGCTGATCATGCTGCTGGTCCAGCGTCACCTCGTGCCCAAGGCGCGGATCCGCGCGATCCTCTACCCCGACCACTCCGACGACGCCTTCGAGCGCAAGTTCGACCGCGACAAGGAAGAGCTGCGCAGCCTCGGCGTGCCGATCGAGGTCGGGGCGATGGACGCCCTCTTCGACGACGAGCCCGGCTACCGGGTCCGTCGCGACGAGTTCGCGCTCCCCGAGATCGACCTCGACCCCGAGGAGGCGGCCGTGGTCGGCCTGGCCGCCAAGGTCTGGGACCATGCCCGCTTCGCCACCGCCGCCAGCGACGCCGTCCGCAAGCTGACCGCCGCCGGCGTCGACGTCGACACCAGCCGGCTCGACATCGTCCAGCCGCGGCTGCGCGCCGACGAGCCGTCCTTCGAGGTCTTCCTCGAGGCCGTGCGCGACCGGGTGCCGGTCCGCTTCGACTACGCCCGGGCCGGCGCGGCGCCGCAGACCCGCCACCTCCAGCCGTGGGGGGTCACCCGCTACGCCGGACGCTGGTACGTCGTGGGTCAGGACACCGACCGCAGCGCCGAGCGGGTCTTCCGGCTCTCCCGCGTGCGCGGTCGGGCGCACACCGACGGTGAGCCGGGGTCGTACGAGGTGCCGCCCGGCACCGACCTGCGCGAGGTCGCCCGGCGCCTCGCCCCCGCACCCAGCCACGAGCGGTCGGTGCTGCTGGTCCGCCAGGGCGCCGGCCACACCCTGCGCCGCGACGCCGTCGACCTCGAGGTCGGCGTCACCGGCCCCGACGGGCGCGACGACTGGGACCGCCTGGTGCTGACCCGCGGCACGGTCGGGCTGGCGGACGAGGTCCTCGGGCACGGCCCGGCCGCCTTCGTCGAGGAGCCGGCCACGCTGCGCGAGGCCGTCGTCACCCGCCTGCGCGCGCTGCCCGACCCCGTAGGAGACCTCCCGTGAGCCCGACGACGCGCAAGCCCCCGGCCGGCGCGGGGGAGCAGGTCACCCGGTTGCTGACCCTCGTGCCGTTCCTGCACGCCCGCGGCAGCGTGGACCTCGCCGCGGCCGCCGACCTGCTCGGTGTCTCCCGCGACCAGGTGGTCTCCGACCTCAAGGTCCTCTTCATGTGCGGCCTGCCCGGCGGCTACCCCGACGACCTGATCGACGTCGACATCGACGCGCTGGAGGGCGAGGACGGTGACGGCGTCATCCGGGTCGCCAACGCCGACTACCTCGACCGTCCGCTGCGGCTGAGCCCCACCGAGGCCTCCGCGGTCATCGTCGCCCTGCGCGCGCTGCGCGCCGGGACCCAGGACGACACCCGCGCGGTGGTCGACCGGGTGCTGGGCAAGCTCGAGGCTGCGGCAGCCGGCGGTCCCGACCCGTCGGCGGTGGAGACCGGCGCCGACGAGGCCGGTGACGCCCTGTCACGCCTGGCAAGCGAGCTCTCCGAGGCCGTGGCCCGGGGCCGCCAGGTGCGGCTGCGCTACTGGGTCCCGACCCGCGACGAGATCTCCGACCGGGTCGTCGACCCCCGGGCGGTCGTGGAGCACGACGGCCACGCCTACCTCGACGCCTACTGCCACAGCGCCGAGGCCCCTCGGCTGTTCCGGCTGGACCGGGTGCAGCACGCCGAGGTCCTCGACGCCGAGGTCACCACCGTCCCGGCCCGCCTCCGGCGGCTGACCGGATCGCTGCTCGGCACCGCTCGCGACACGCCCCGGGTGACGCTGCGGCTGCGCCCGGAGGCCTCCTGGGTCACCGACTACCACCCCGTCGAGGACGTCCGGCCAGCCCCGGTCGGACCGGAGGGCACCGTCGACCTCGAGGTCCCGGTGGCCGACGAGCGGTGGCTGACCCGGCTCCTGCTCCGCCTGGCCCCGCACGCCGAGGTCGTCGGTCCCGAGTCCTACGCCGACGCGGTGGCGCGGGCCGCCGCGGAGACGCTGGCGCTCTACGACCAGGCGAACGCCCGGCCAACAGCACCCTGACGGCACCCCGACGGCGCCCGAACGACGCGATGACGACGGGCCCGCGGCGTGGTTCGGGTCCCCGGCCCACCGGGAGCGGCGTACGATGACGACGTCCGCCGTCCGAGCCCCGGTCCTGCGACCGGGTCGTCTGTGAGGTCACCATGTCCAACCCCATGCTCTCCATGCCCGGCGGTGCCGAGTGGTTCATCATCCTCGCGATCGTCATCCTGATCTTCGGTGCCGCCAAGCTGCCGGACCTCGCGCGCAGCACGGGCCAGGCGCTGAAGATCTTCAAGTCCGAGACCAAGGGCCTGATCGAGGACGACAAGGACAAGGACACGGGCTCGTCGACCACGGCAGGCACGGACGTCACCGTCGCGGGCGAGCTGCCCCCGGCCGCCGGTGAGGCGACGACCGACGCGTCGGCGACCTCCACCGAGCGCCACCCCGGCTGACCCTGCCGCTCCCTGTGTCGATCACCGGCGTCGCCCGCATCTTCGTCGGCCATCCCGTCCACCCCGTCGGGGACGACGGGCGGATGGCCCTGTCCGACCACCTGCGCGAGCTGCGCGCCCGCATCCTCAAGGTCGCGATCATCCTGCTGGTGGGGTTCGTGGTCAGCCTGCTCTTCTTCGACCAGGTCTACGAGTTCGTCTACCAGCCCTACCGCGCGGCCGCGGAGACGCTCCCGGACGGCGCGACGCTGGCGACCACCAGCGGCCCCGGTGCCGGGCTCCTGATCTACCTCAAGCTCGGCGGGTTCGCCTCGGTCGTGGCCACCAGCCCGTTGTGGCTGTACCAGATCTGGGCCTTCATCGTCCCCGGGCTGCACGCGAAGGAGAAGCGCTGGTCGCGGGTCTTCGCCGCCGTCGCCGGGCCCCTCTTCCTGGCCGGGGTCGTGCTGGGCTACCTCACCCTCACCAAGGGCCTGGAGATCCTGATCGGGCTGAACCCCGACGGTCTGACCAACCTGGTGGAGTTCAACGAGTACCTGCAGTTCTTCAGCCGCACCCTGCTGGTCTTCGGCATCGCCTTCGAGATCCCGCTCTTCGTGGTGCTGCTGAACCTGGCCGGCGTCATCTCCGGCGCAGCCCTCGGGGCGTACCGCCCCTGGATCATCGTCGGCACCTTCGTCTTCGCCGCGATCGCGACGCCGTCGGCCGACCCGTTCACGATGACGATCATGGCCGTGCCCATGGTGGTGCTCTTCCTGGTCTCCGAGGTGATCGCCCGGAGCAACGACAAGCGGCGGGCCAAGCGGCGGGCGGCCCTCGCCGCGGCAGCCGAGGCGTGAGCGCCGCGGAGCCCGGCGCGCCCCTGCTGGTCGAGGTCGACCCGTTCGACCTGCCCGAGTGGCTCGGGGAGTCCGACGTGGTGTGGTCCGGGGGCTCCGGCCTCCGGACGGCCCACCTCGTGGAGGGTGCGCTGTCCGGTGGTCCCGGCCAGGAGACGCCCTGCGACCTGCTGGCGGTCGACGAGGCGTACCCGACGATCGTGGCCACCGACGACACCCGGGTGCGCGCCCACCGGGCGTGGCGCCACGGCCAGGTCCTGGTGGTCCTCCACCGCGACCGCGTGACCCTGGCCGCCCCGGGCACCCGCTGGACCTCCGAGGGCGTGCTCGACGCGATGTCGCGGCTGGCCCGGGCCGTGGGGGCCTCGCCGGAGCACTTCGCGGTGCACCTGCGCATCGGCGACGACCAGTAGCCGCCCGCAACGACGGCAGCCGTCCGGGGGTGACCGACCCCCTCGGTAGGGTCGGGACGTGGTTGTCCCCAAGCGTGAGGTCGCGCTGATCACCAACCCGGCCGCCGGCAGGGGCCGGTCGGC
>JBBSKO010000203.1:0-4553 GCA_038256225.1 Propionibacteriales bacterium
GTGGTCGACCTCGTCGGCAACCTGAACGGGGCGGACTACCTGATGCGCGACTGCACGAACGTGTGCACCTGGTTCCGGGCCCGCGGCCTGGAGGTCGACGAGCACGCGTTGTTCGGAGACCTGATGGCCCACGCCTTCTAGTCGGCCGGGTGGAGTTGGGCGGGCGTTCACCCGGGACCGGTGTGCTGCCCTCCCGTCCACCTGTCGAGAGGCCGCACCCCGTGCCCGTACGCCGTCCTGCCCGCCCCGCCCTGCTCGGCGCCACCGCGCTGCTCGCCCTGGCCACCGCGGCACCTGCCCTGGCCGCACCGGGCGGTGACGGGGTGGCGCTGACGCCCCGCGGCACCCACGTCACCGGCCAGTTCGACGAGTCGGCCGCCGAGATCGTCGAGCACGACCCCCGGACGCAGCGGTGGTTCGTGGTCAACGCCCTGTCCGGCGCCGTCGACGTGCTGAACGCCCGCGACCCCGACGACCCCGCACCGCTCCGCGAGGTCACCGTCGCCGGCCTCGAGTCGGCGGACGGCTCGCGGATCGACGACGGCGCGCAGGTCAACTCGGTCTCGGTGCAGGGTGGTCTGATGGCCGCGGCGGTCGAGGCCGGGGACAAGACCTCCCCGGGCTGGGTGGCCTTCTTCCGCACCCGCGGCAAGGTCGCCTTCCTGGGTGCGGTCCGCACCGGCGTGCAGCCCGACAACCTCACCTTCACCCCCGACGGGTCGCGGGTGGTCACGGCGAACGAGGCCGAGCCGGCCGACGACTTCTCGGTCGACCCGGCCGGCTCGGTGGGCGTGGTCGACGTCGAGCGCGCCCTCGCCGGCAGGCAGGGCGCCTCACGCCTGGCCGGCTTCCGCTCCTTCGAGGGCGACGCCCTGCCCGACGGCGTGCGCGTCTACGGCCCCGACGTCGCGGTGCCCGCGGGCCAGCGGCCCGCCGGCCGCGTCGCGCGCAACCTCGAGCCGGAGTACGTCACCGTCGACGCCTCGTCCCGCACCGCGTACGTGACCGTGCAGGAGGCCAACACCGTGGCCACCGTCGACCTGCGCCGCGCGAGGGTGCGCGAGCTGATGCCCCTGGGCACCAAGGACTGGACCGCCTCCGGGGCCGGCCTCGACGCCAGCGACCGCGACGGCGCGATCAACCTGCAGCGCTGGGACGTCAGCGGCCTCTACCTGCCCGACTCGATCGCGTCCTACCAGGTCCGCGGGAGGACCCTCCTGGTCACCGCCAACGAGGGCGACGCCCGGGAGTGGGGGGACTACGTCGACTCCGAGCGCCTGGCCGACAGCCGCTACCCGCTGTGCGCCGACACGTTCCCGGACGCCGCGGAGCTGCTCGCCGACGAGGCGCTGGGCCGCCTGACCGTCTCCGACGAGGACGGCATCCGCGGTGAGGGCGACGACGCCTGCCGCGAGGAGATCGTCACCCTGGGTGGCCGCTCCTTCAGCATCTGGACGACCGACGGCGAACGGGTCTACGACTCGGGCAGCCGCATCGAGTCGCTGCTGGCCGACGGCGCCGGCGGCCTCGACCCGGCCGTCGCCTTCAACGCCGCGAACGACGACAACGACTCGTTCGACAACCGCAGCGACGACAAGGGCCCGGAGCCCGAGGGCCTCACCCTGGGTGAGGTCCGCGGCCGGACCTACGCCTTCGTCGGTCTCGAGCGGGTGGGCGGCGTGATGACCTTCGACGTCACCACGCCGCGCCGCGCCCGGTTCGTGGACTACGTGAACAACCGCGACTTCTCCGCGGACGCCGAGACCCCGGAGGCCGGGGACCTCGGTCCCGAGGGCCTGGCCTTCGTCTCCCGCAAGGACAGCCCCGGACGCCGGCCGCTGCTCGCCGTGGGCAACGAGGTCTCCGGCACGACGACGGTGTTCTCGGTGGGCCGCGGCCGCTGACCGCGACCCCGAGATCACCCCGAGGGGCGTCTAGGGCGTGAGCTCCTGGATGCCCCACGGGGCGCCGTACTCGGTGAGGAGCTCCAGGAACGGCACGGCGTCGAAGGCCTCCGGGCCGAGCACGCCGGCGCCGGACCAGGTGCCGCGCGCGAGCAGCTCGAGGGCCACCACGGGGTTCACCGCGGTCTGCCAGACCACGCACTGGTGGCCGTACTCCTGCATCGTCCACTCGTTGTCGACCACGTGGTAGAGGTAGGTCGAGCGGGGCTGGCCGTCCGTGCCGGTGCCGGTCACCCAGAGCCCGGCGCAGGTCTTGCCGGTCATCAGCGGGCCGATGGTGGCCGGGTCGGGCAGGCAGGCCGCGACCACGTCGCGAGGGGACACCTCGACGCCCTTGACCCGGACCTTCTCGGTGGAGTCCAGGCCGAGGGTGTGCAGGGTGCGGAGGATCGTGATCATCTCCTCCCCCAGGCCGTACTTGAAGGTCGCACGGCGGCAGTCGACCCAGCGCGGCATCAGGAGCACCTCCTCGTGCTCGACGTTGACGCACTCCACCGGTCCGATGCCCTCGGGGAAGTCGAAGACCTCCGGCTCGCTGAACGGCGCGGTCGTGTGCCAGGCGCCGTCCTGCCACACGACCGGGGGGTTGAGGCACTCCTCGATCGTGGTCCACATCGAGAACGACGGCGCGAAGACCTCCGCGCCGCTCTCGTCGCGCACCACGAGGTTGGCGCCGTCGCGGGTGCCGAGCTCGTCGATCTCGGAGAACAGGTGGTCGGCGGCGTAGCGCGCGAAGACGTCGGACAGGCCGGGCTCGACGCCGATCCCGACCAGCGCCAGCCGGCCGGCGTCCTCCCAGGCGCCCGCCCGGGCGAACTGCTCGTCGCCGAGCTTGACCCCGGGGGTCTCGTACGGCGTCTCGGGGTGCGGGCGGGACAGCGACATCGCCATGTCGAGGTAGTCGGCGGCGGCGGCCAGCGCCCCCTCGAAGAGGGGCATGTCGAAGACCGGGTCGACGGCGTTCATCAGGTGGGTGACGCCGTGCTCGCGGCACAGCGCGGTGACCGCGTCGGCGTCCGAGGCGTCGAGCTGCGCGGCGGTGAACCGGGCGTCGACGGCAGCGGCGCGCTCGGCGCGGGCCAGGTCGTAGTCGGCGACCACGATCGTGTCGAAGAAGTCACGGCGCGCGGCGATCGCCGCGAACGCCCCACCGACGCCCCCGGCGCCGGCCAGCAGGATCCTCACGGGTACGTCTCCCTCACTCGCCGATGTAGGACATGACGTGCTTGAGACGCGTGTAGTCCTCGAGGCCGTACATGGACAGGTCCTTGCCGTACCCGGAGTGCTTGAAGCCGCCGTGGGGCATCTCGGCCACGATCGGGATGTGGGTGTTGATCCAGACCGCCCCGAAGTCGAGCCGCTTGGCCATCCGCATCGCCCGGCCGTGGTCGCGGGTCCACACCGAGGACGCCAGGCCGTACTTCACACCGTTGGCCCAGCGCAGCGCCTCGCCCTCGTCGGAGAACCGCTGCACGGTGATCACGGGACCGAAGATCTCGTCCTGCACCTGCTCGTCGTCCTGGCGCAGCCCGGAGAGCACGGTGGGCTCGTAGAAGTAGCCGCGGTCGCCCTGCCGGCTCCCGCCGGCGCGGACCTCGGCGTGGTCGGGCAGGCGGTCGACCATGCCCGAGACCCGGGCGAGCTGGTCGGCGTTGTTGAGCGGGCCGTAGAGGACGTCCTCGTCGTCGGGCATGCCGGTACGCGTGGCGCGCGCCTGCGCGGCCAGGGCGGCGACGAAGTCGTCGTGCACGCCGGGCCCGGCCAGCACCCGGGTGGCGGCGGTGCAGTCCTGGCCTGCGTTGAAGTAGCCCGCGGCGGCGATGCCCTCCGCGGCGGCCTCGACGTCGGCGTCGTCGAACACGATCACCGGGGCCTTGCCGCCCAGCTCGAGGTGGACCCGCTTCAGCTGGTCGGCCGCGGAGTGGGCCACCTGCATGCCGGCGCGCACGGACCCGGTGATGGCGACCAGCTGCGGCGTCGGGTGCTCGACGAGGGTGCGCCCGGTCTCGCGGTCGCCGGTGACGACGTTGAAGACGCCCGGCGGCAGGAACTCCTGGCAGAGCTCGGCGAAGAGCGTGGTGGAGGCCGGCGTGGTGTCGCTGGGCTTGAGCACGATCGTGTTGCCGGCGGCGAGCGCGGGCGCGATCTTCCAGACCATCATCATCAGCGGGTAGTTCCACGGCGTCACCTGGCCGACGACGCCGATCGGCTCGCGGCGCACGAACGAGGTGTGGTCGGCGAGGTACTCGCCGCCAGACTTCCCCTCGAGCACGCGCGCGGCGCCGGCGAAGAAGCGCAGCTGGTCGATCGCCGGCGGCAGCTCCTCGGTGGTGGTGAAGCCCAGGGGCTTGCCCGTGTCGCGACTCTCCACCTGCACGAACTCGTCGGCGCGGCGCTCGAGGGCGTCGGCGATGCGCAGCATCGCCAGCTGCCGCTCGGCCGGCGTGGTCTCGCCCCAGGTCTCGAAGGCGGTCTCGGCGGCACGGAAGGCACGGTCCACGTCCTCCGCCCCGGACCGCGGGGCGGTGGCGTAGGTCTCGCCGGTGGTGGGGTCGAGGACGTCGTAGGTCTCGCCCGAGGCGGCGTCGA
>JBBSKO010000204.1:0-4529 GCA_038256225.1 Propionibacteriales bacterium
GGATTCCGATGATGGAGGGCTTCGCGACGCCGCCGGCCGACAGCGCGCTGCCACCGAACCGGCCGTGGTCGGACTCGACGCGGCCGATCGCGGCGAGCAGCTCCCAGTCCAGGGCGCAGCTGGGCATGGCCTCGTCGATGACGGCCGCGGCCCGCTGGTAGGCCGCCAGGGCCGGAGCGGGGATGTCGGTGAGCGCAGCCTCGTCCGGCGCGCTGATCGCCGCGACGGTGCGGGCGGACCCACCTCGGGCGAGGGCGCGGGCGGCGCGCTCGACGGAAGGCTCCGCGGCGGCCAGGGTGGCCGGCTGCGGCAGCTCGGTCGGCGCTGCCCAGTAGTCGGTGCTCGCCGTCTCCGCCGTGTCCGTGAGGGGGGCCGCGGCCGGGACCACGGCCACGGGGGCCGCTCCGACCTGGCTGGAGGCCGTCACGACGACGACAGCACCACCGACGGCAGCCACGGCGAGTCGCCGGAGACGCAGGCTGACGTGCCGGGGAGAGCGGTTCGACGAGGTCGAGCCGCCGGGCGAGCGCTTCATGGGTGCATCCTGACGTGGGAACGAGGCGGGCGCCAGGTTTCAGGGGTATTTCGGGACTAAGATCAGCAGAGATATCGGCAGGCACCCCGCCCAGGTTGAGTCCTGGGTCGAGGTGCCTGCCGAGTGCTCTAGAGCAGTGTCGCCGACGATCCTGAGAAAGTCGGCGTCAGGTGGTACGGGCTCAGCGTCGGACCTTGCCGAGCAGGCCGCGCACCCCCCGCCCGATGGCGGCGTCCTTGCTCGACCCGCCGGTGGTCCCCCGGGGCGAGGACCCGGTGCTGGGTCCGGCGGTGGTCCCGGTACGACGTCCGCCGCCGAGGAACTTGCCGGCGATCTGACTGATGGCACTCATGGTGGTGCTCCCTCCGTTGGAAACCCCCATCGGATCGTTCCTGCCACGGTGGCGACACACCCCCAGGGGGAGATCTCGGAGGACCGTCCACCCGGGCGGGAGCCACCCGGGTGGGGCACCGGCCCGGCCGGGCTCTCAGGTCCCGACCGGGCCGGTGGATCGTGGGGTGCTCAGCCCTCGAGCGAGGCGTCGAGCGTGATGTCGACGCCCGTGAGGGCCTTGCTGACCGGGCAGCCGGCCTTGGCGTCCTCGGCGGCCTTGGTGAAGCCGGCCTCGTCGAGGCCCTCGACCTCGCCGCGGACGGTGAGGGTGATCCCGGTCAGGCGGAAGCCGCCGTCACCCTGGTCCGGGCCGAGCGAGACGTCGGCCCTGACGTCCAACGACTGCGGCGTGCCGCCGGCCTGGGCGATGAACGCGGAGAGCTGCATCGCGTAGCAGGCGGAGTGCGCCGCCGCGATGAGCTCCTCGGGGCTGGTTGTGCCGCCGGCCTCGTCGGCCGCGCGCTGGGGGAAGGACACGTCGTAGGTGCCGACCTTGGAGCTGGAGAGCTCGACCTGGCCGGACCCGTCCTCGAGCCCGCCGTTCCATGCGGTGCGTGCGGTGCGTGTGGGCATCCTGTGACTCCTTCGTGAGGTATCTTGTGCACAAGACAGTAGCGGACTGTTGAACGCTGCACCACCCGTCCCGGAGGAGACCATGACCCACGGCCCGACCACTGGTCTGGGGTCGATGCTCTGCTTCGACCTCTACGCCGCGTCGCGCGCGCTGACCGCGGCCTACCGCCCGGTGCTGGCCGACCACGGCCTCACCTACCCGCAGTACCTCGTGCTGGTGGCGCTCTGGAGCACCGACGACGTCCGGATCAAGGACCTCGCCGCGACGCTGCATCTCGACCACGCCACGCTGACCCCGCTGCTGCGCCGGCTCGAGGACCGTGGGCTGCTGAGCCGGGTCCGCTCCCGCGACGACGGACGGGCCGTACGCGTGGCGCTCACCGCCGTGGGCGACGAGCTGCGCTCCATCGTCGACGACGTCCACTGCGCCATCACCGACGGCGTCGGTCTCGACGCCGACGAACGGGCCACGGTCCAGGACGCGCTGCAGCGCCTGGTGGCCAACCTCTCCGCTCAGCCGGCCGGGCAGCGCGGGTAGAGCGCCCGCGTCGGGAACTGCTGCGGCGAGGCGTAGCCGGTCGGGTCGGTGAAGCGGCACCCGTAGCCCGGAGCCGCGACCGTCGACCGGGTCAGCACGTCGTCACCGGCGGGCCGGTCGGTGTACGAGCGCCCCCCACCGACCCCGTTGCCGCGGCCGCGCCGCGACTCGACCCAGTCGGTCAGGTCGTCCCAGGCCGCGCCGACCTCGCCCGGGGTGAACTCGCAGTGGCCCGCCGCGCGCACGGCCCGCTGGACCAGGAGCTCGGAGCGACCGGCGGCGGCCACCTCACGGGCGTAGACCTGCTCCATCGAGAACGGGACGAACAGGTCTCCGAGGCCGTGCAGGGTCAGCACCGGCACCCGGGGGTCGCCGTCGATCCGCGGGATCTCGGTGAGCCGGTCGCTGCGCCGCGAGGCCGGGTCGCTCGGCGCCACCCGGCGCACGAGCGCGTCGAGGTCGACCGGGGCGTCCGGGGCGTAGTCGGTACCGACGTTCGTGGCCAGCCGCCCGGCGTTGCGGGCCAGCCGGCCCCCGTCGTCGGCGGTGTACAGGGTGAACAGGAAGTCCTTCCAGACCGCGAAGGCCGGGTCGGAGCCGGGCCGCGGGCCGCCGCTGCGCTCCGTGGTCACCGCGCGGAGCTGCCGGCCGAGCTCGTTGGTCAGCGGCTGACCGGGCGTCAGGCCGGCGATGCCGAGGCGCTGCTGGATCACCGGGACGTCGTCGGTCAGGTAGTCGGCGGGCGCCGGGTAGACCTCCCGGTCGGCCAGGGTCTGGGCCACCAGGTTGTAGTCGAGGAAGTAGTCGAAGAGCTCCTGGTCGCCCAGGACGCCGCACATCGGCAGCGCCCCGTCGTAGGCGGCGGGGTACTGCTCCAGCGAGCGGCCGATCACGTGCCCGCCCATCGACACCCCCGTCAGGTAGGTCCGCTCCGGGGACCGGCCGAGCACCCGGCCCGCGTACCGGGCCAGGTCCCGGGTGGTCGTGACGCCCGTGGCCACGTCGTAGTCGTTGCGGGCGTAGCTCGAGGCCGCCCAGGCGTAGCCCTGCTCGACGAAGGTGCGGCGCAGGCCGTAGCCGGGCGGGTCGACGGTCAGCTCCGAGCCCGTCCCGCGGTAGCCGTGCGCCCACATCACCAGCTCGCCGTTCCAGTCCGGCGGCACCTCGATGACGTAGCCGGCGTGCGCGCGGGTGCCCTGCTCGACGCGGGTGGTGGCACCGTCGACGGCCAGCGGGGCCAGCGGCGGGTTCACCACGGTGTAGCCGGGCAGCGGCTGGTCCCCGCGCGGTCCCGACGACCCGCCCGGGCCGGAGGCGACGGGCGCGGCGGCGACGGGGGCGGAGCCAAGAGACAGCGCCAGCGCGGCGACCGCCCCGACGGCGAGGGTGCGGGCGGTGCGGGTGCGGGTACGGCGCATGACAGGCTCCTCCGAGAATGGCGTGACGTACGTCACCGGGGCACCCTAGGCGTTCATCCGAGCTGGCGCAGCACCGACTCCGCGGCCCCGTGGCCGCACATGCCGTGCACGCCCCCGCCCGGCGGCGTGGCCGAGGAGCACAGCACGACCCCGCGCAGGCCGAGGGAGTACGGGTCGAGCGCGGGCCGCGGCCGCAGCACCAGCTGACGCAGGGTGTTGGCGCCCACCCCGATGTCGCCGCCGACGTAGTTCGGGTCGTGCGCCTCCAGCGCCGCGGGGTCGCGGGTGTGCACCGCGACGACGCGCTCGCGGAAGCCCGGGGCGAAGCGCTCGACCTGGGCCAGCGTCGCCTCGGTCGCGTCCCGGTCGTAGGCGTGGGGCACGTGCGCGTAGAGCCACAGCGGGTGGACGTCGCCCCGCGAGCGGGTCGGGTCGGCGAGGTGCTGCTGGCCGACCAGGACGAAGGGGCGCTCCGGCATGACGCCCTTGGCCACGGCCCCCTCGGTCGCCGCGACCTCCGCCGCGGAGCCGCCGAGGTGCAGGGTCCCGGCCCGTCGGGCGTCGGGGTTGGTCCAGGGCACGCCGCCCTCGACGGCGACGTCGACCTTGAAGGCCGAGGGTCCGTAGCGGTAGCGACCGAGCTGGCGGCGGACGCCGGCGGGCATCCGCTCCCCCAGGATCCGCACGGCGGCGTCGGGCGAGGTGTCCAGGACGACGGCGGCGGGTCGCTCCGCGCCGAGGCCGGCCAGCTCGCGCACCTGGTCGAGGTCGGTGACCTCCGCGCCGGTGACGACCCGGCCACCCAGGCTCTCCAGCAGGGCGATCATCGCGCTGGCGATCGCCTGGCTGCCGCCCTCGGCGACCGGCCAGCCGGCCCGGTGCCCGGCGGCGCCCAGGAGCAGCCCGACCGCGCTGCTCAACGGGGTGTCGAGGCGGATGAAGGCGTGCGCGGCGATGCCCAGCAGCAGCGACCGCGCGGGCTCGTCCCGGAACGCGCGGGCCAGCACGGTGGCCGGCAGCGCGGCTCCGAGACCGAACCGGACCAGGGAGACCGGGTGCCGCGGCAGGTGCA
>JBBSKO010000205.1:0-4516 GCA_038256225.1 Propionibacteriales bacterium
GCCTCGGGCGGCTCGGCGCCGATCGACCTCGGCGCGGCGTCGTACCACTCCCTGGCCGACGTGCGCGAGGAGACGCTGGCCCGGGGCCTGCCCTGGTGGACGATGAGCCCGTTCGGGCTCGACGACGCCGCGGCGCCGGCCGGTGACGTCGAGACGGTCGCGGTCCGCGCGCTGCCGGCGGTCCCGGTCGACACCTACCGCGGCGACGTCGACCGCGCCGCCTCCGACCTGGAGAAGTGGCGCGCGGACGCGTACCGCGTCGTGGTCGTGCACCAGGGCCACGGCCCGGCGCAGCGGATGGTCGAGGCGCTCGGGGAGCGCGACGTCCCTGCGGTCCTGGTCGAGCCCGACGACACCACCGAGCACCCCGGCGTGATCGAGGTGACCTGCGGCGCGCTGTCGCGTGGCTTCGTCGACGACACCAACCGGCTGGCGCTGGTCACCGGCGAGGACATCTCCGGGCAGAAGGCCTCGACCCGCGACATGCGCGCGATGCCGGCCCGGCGCCGCAAGCAGATCGACCCCCTCGAGCTCGCGGCCGGCGACTACGTCGTGCACGAGCAGCACGGGGTGGGGCGCTTCGTGGAGATGAAGCAGCGCGAGATCCAGGGCGCGGTGCGCGAGTACCTCGTCCTGGAGTACGGCGCGGCCAAGCGCGGCGCGGCGCCCGACCGGCTCTTCGTGCCGGCCGACGCCCTCGACCAGGTCACCCGCTACGTCGGCGGCGAGCAGCCCAGCCTGGACCGGCTCGGCGGCGCCGACTGGGCCAAGCGCAAGGGGCGCGCCCGCAAGGCCGTGCGCGAGATCGCCGCCGAGCTGATCAAGCTCTACGCCGCCCGGCAGGCCACCAAGGGTTTCGCCTTCGGGCCGGACACTCCCTGGCAGCGCGAGCTCGAGGACGCGTTCCCGTTCAACGAGACCGCCGACCAGCTGACCACCGTCGAGGAGGTCAAGTCCGACATGCGGCAGACGGTGCCGATGGACCGCCTGGTCTGCGGCGACGTGGGCTACGGCAAGACCGAGATCGCGGTGCGGGCGGCCTTCAAGGCCGTCCAGGACGGCAAGCAGGTCGTCGTGCTGGTGCCCACCACGCTGCTGGTGACCCAGCACATGTCGACCTTCTCCGAGCGGATGACCGGCTTCCCGGTCGTCATCAAGGGCATGTCGCGCTTCCAGACCGACGCCGAGGTGCGCGAGGTGATGGTCGGCCTGGCCGACGGCAGCGTCGACATCGTGGTCGGCACCCACCGGCTGCTCAACCCCGACGTGCGGGTCAAGGACCTCGGCCTGATCATCGTGGACGAGGAGCAGCGCTTCGGCGTCGAGCACAAGGAGCAGATGAAGCGCCTGCGCACCTCCGTCGACGTGCTGGCGATGAGCGCGACGCCGATCCCGCGGACCCTGGAGATGGCGATCACCGGCATCCGCGAGATGTCGACGATCACCACCCCGCCCGAGGAGCGGCACCCGGTGCTGACCTACGTGGGCGGCTACGAGGACCGCCAGGTCACCGCGGCCGTGCGCCGCGAGCTGCTGCGTGACGGCCAGGTGTTCTACATCCACAACCGGGTGAACTCCATCGACAAGGCCGCGGCCCGGATCCGCGAGCTGGTGCCCGAGGCCCGGGTCGCCGTCGCGCACGGCCAGATGGGCGAGCACCAGCTCGAGCAGGTGATGGTCGACTTCTGGGAGAAGAGCTTCGACGTGCTCGTGTGCACCACGATCGTCGAGTCCGGCCTGGACGTCTCGAACGCCAACACCATGATCATCGAGCGGGCCGACACCCTGGGTCTCTCCCAGCTGCACCAGCTCCGCGGACGCGTCGGCCGCTCGCGCGAGCGGGCCTACGCCTACTTCCTCTACCCGAGCGAGAAGCCGCTCACCGAGACCGCGCACGAGCGGCTGGCCACCCTGGCCCAGCACTCCGACCTCGGCGGCGGCATGGCGATCGCGATGAAGGACCTCGAGATCCGCGGCGCGGGCAACCTGCTCGGCGGTCAGCAGTCCGGCCACATCGCCGACGTCGGCTTCGACCTCTACGTCCGCCTGGTCGGGGAGGCCGTCGCGGACTTCCGCGGCGACGCGCCCGACGACACCCTCGACGAGGTCCGCATCGAGCTGCCGGTCGAGGCGCACCTGCCGCACGACTACATCCCCAGCGAGCGGCTGCGGCTGGAGATGTACAAGCGGCTCGCCGAGGTGCGCGTCGACGCCGACGTGGACGCGATCGGCGAGGAGCTCCAGGACCGGTACGGCGAGCCGCCGGTGCCGGTGGTCAGCCTGATGCTCGTGGCGCGGTTCCGGGCCCGGGCGCGCCGGGCCGGGATCGGCGAGGTGACCCTGGCCGGGCGCAACGTCCGCTTCGCGCCGGTGAGCCTGCCCGACTCGCGCAAGGTCCGCCTCGAGCGGCTCTACCCCAAGTCGCTGGTCAAGACCTCGGTCGACACCGTCCTGGTCCCGCGGCCGGGCATCCCCGGCCAGACCGGGACACCGGTGGCCGGCATCGCCCTGCTTCAATGGGCGCGCGGCGTCATCGACAGCGTGCTGGACCCCGACGGGGCCGGTACCGGAGGAGGAACCACGTGATCCTGCACGGAGCCCGGGCCGGTCTGGCCGCAGCGGCGGTCCTCGTCGTGACGAGCGGCTGCGGCGTGGCAGGCAGCGGCGTCCAGCCGGGTGCCGCCGCCACCGTCGGCGACGCCACGGTCTCGAGCGCCACCGTCGACGAGTACGCCGCCTACTTCTGCGACGCCCTCGACGACGGGGCGCTGGGCGACGTCGGGGCCGTCCCCGGCGCCGAGCTCAAGCAGGGCGTGGCCGGCAACCTGACCCGCCGCCTCGCCGCGGAGCAGTTCGCCGAGGAGCTCGCGATCACGCCGGACGACTACTACCAGCAGGTGGCCGCCCAGGCCGAGGCGTCGTTGACCGCGCTCCCCGCCGACGCGACCGACGCCCTGGTCGAGGTCCAGAGCACGCAGGCCTTCGTCGACAGCGTGGCCCTCGCCGCCGGCGAGGACGCCCTCGTCGCCGAGGGCGAGCCCGATCCCGGCCCCGACGCGGCCCAGGAGCGCGGCCAGGCCCTCTTCGCCGCGTGGCTGGCCGACCAGGACGTCGAGATCGACCCCGCGCTCGGGGTGGAGCTCGACGACACCGGCGCGCCGGCCCAGGTCGACGGGACCACCTCGGTCGCCGCCAGCGACCTCGCCGTGGCGGCAGCGACCAGCCCGGTCGACGATGCCGGGCAGCCGGTCGCCGCGTACTCCGACTACGTCGCGTCCCTGCCGGCCTCCCAGCGCTGCGGCTGAGCCGTGCCCGACCCGGAGCCCGACCCGGTGCCGGACCCGGTGGGGGAGTTCGCCGACCTGGTGCGCCTGCTGCGCACGGAGTGCCCGTGGAAGGCCGCACAGACGCACCGCTCGCTGGTGCGCCACCTCCTCGAGGAGGCGCACGAGACCGTCGAGGCCATCGAGACCGGCACCGCCGACGACCTGCGCGAGGAGCTCGGCGACCTGCTCCTGCAGGTGTTCCTGCACACCGCGATCGCCGAGCAGGCGGGCGACTTCAGCCTCGACGACGTCGCGCGTGACGTCACGGCCAAGATGGTGCGCCGCAACCCGCACGTGCTCGGTCCCGGTGCCGGCGGAGCCGGTCGGCTGACGCCGGCGGAGGTCGACGACGCCTGGGAGGCGGCCAAGGCGCAGGAGAAGGCGCACCGCACCTCGCTCGCCGACGGCATCGCCCCGACGCTCCCGGCGCTGATGACCGCCGACAAGGTGCTGGGCCGGATGACCCGCGCCGGCACCGACCCCGCGCTGGCGTCGGCGAGCGACCAGGACGCCGGGGTGGGGGAGCGGCTGCTCGCCCTCGTCGCCGAGGCGCGCGCGTCCGGCACCGACCCGGAGCAGGCACTGCGGGCCGCCGTACGCCGCCGCCTGATGCCCGGCTGACGCCCGGCTGACGCCCGGCTGACGCCCGGCCGACGACGTCGCGGGCTCCCCAAATTGCGGGGTGTCGGCACGCCTCGGGGGGTGCCAGTCTCGAGGAGGGCGGTAACGGCCGTCCCGAGCCCAGCAACGGAGACCGGCACGTCCAGATCCAGGCGAACGATCCTCATCGCCGGCGCCGCGCTGGCCGTGGTGATGGCTGGGCTGAGCGGGCCCGGTGGGGCCCAGGCCACCCCCTCCTCAGGGTCCGGCGGTCCGCCGGAGACGGTGGTCGACCTCACGGGCCCTCGCGGCGTCGACGCCCTCGGCCGGGGACGCACCCTGGTGACCGAGGCGGACGGCACCTTCAGCCTGGTGGTCGAGCGACGCGGCGAGGAGGCATACGTCGCCGAGCTCGGGCGGCTCGACACGACCTTCGCGCCGGCCGTGGCGCTCGGCCGCGGGGGTGTCGTCTTCCTGCTCACCGGGGCTGCTGCCCCTCCGGAGGAAGCGGCGATGGACAGGCTGGGCGGGGAGGAGCCCGCGAGCGTGCCCGCGGCCGGCGCCACCCTCTACAAGTGGCGTCACGGGTA
>JBBSKO010000206.1:0-4489 GCA_038256225.1 Propionibacteriales bacterium
GCGACGACCTCGCCGGTGACGTAGCTGGCGTCGGTGGAGGCGAGGTACACGAAGGCGGTGGCGACCTCGGCAGGCTGGCCGGCGCGACCCATCGGCGTCTGCTTGCCGAACTCCGCGACCTGCTCGGCCGGCATCGTCGCGGGGATGAGCGGGGTCCAGATCGGGCCGGGGGCGACCGAGTTCACCCGGATCCCCTGCTCGGCGAGGCTGGCGGCCAGGCCGCGGGTGAAGGTCACGATGCCGGCCTTGGTGGTGGCGTAGTCGAGCAGCTCCGGGGCGGGCGAGGAGGCCTGCACCGAGCTGGTGTTGATGATCGAGGAGCCCGGGCGCAGGTGCGGCAGCGCCTTCTGGCACATCCAGAACAGCGCGTAGAGGTTGGTGCGCATCACGCGGTCGAGCTGCTCGGTGGTGATGTCGGCGATGCCGCCGGTCTGCGCCATCTGGTAGGCCGCGTTGTTCACCAGGACGTCGATCCCGCCGAGCTCGGAGACGGTGGCGTCCACGAGCGCCTGGCAGGCGTCCTCCTGCGTGAGGTCCCCCGGGACGAGCAGGACGCGTCGGCCGGCGTCACGGACCAGTCGGGCCGTCTCCTGGGCGTCCTCGTCCTCCTCGGCGAAGTAGGCGATCGCCACGTCGGCACCCTCCCGGGCGAAGGCCAGCGCGACGGCCCGGCCGATCCCGGAGTCGCCGCCGGTG
Organism: Propionibacteriales bacterium; assembly: GCA_038256225.1. GTDB lineage: Bacteria > Actinomycetota > Actinomycetes > Propionibacteriales > Nocardioidaceae > Nocardioides. The sequence goes on from JBBSKO010000206.1 coordinate 697, forward strand.
ATCAGCGCGACCTTGGCGGTCAGTCGCCCGTGCCCGACGTACGAGTCCTCGCCGTGGTCGGGCTGCTCGCGCAGCGCGGAGGTCACCGAGCCGGGTGCGCCCGGGGCGGGCAGCTGCTCGCCCTGCTCGGTGTCCTGCTCGTGCTGCTGGTCTGCGTCGGTGGTCATGCGACCACCCTCGCCCGCGAGCGGGGCCCGTACCGCCACCCCTGGGGGGCGAAGTCGGCGCGAGTGCGGGACGTCATACGACCGGCGCCGGAGCCGAGCGGCGCGACGCATGACGTCCCGGGGCGGCCCCGCGCACCGCCGGGTCTCCGTCAGGGGACGGTGATGACCAGCTTGCCGCGGACGTGACCCTCCATGCTGCGCTCCCAGGCCCGGGCGGTCTCGGCCAGCGGGAACAGCTCGGCGACCTCGACGCGCATCTCGCCGGCGTCGACCAGCCCGGCGAGGGTGGTGAGGTCGGCGACGTCGGGGCGCACGAAGACGTAGCGGCCGCCGTGCTCGGCGACCGACGGGTCGGCGACCGAGGCGATCCGGCCGGCGGCGCCGTCCGCGAGCAGCTCGACGCTCTGCGTGAGGGTGTCACCGCCCTGGGTGTCGAGGACCGCGGTCACGCCGTCGGGGGCGAGCTCGCGGACCGCGGCGACGAGCCCGTCGCCGTACGCCACCGGCTCGGCGCCCAGCGAGCGCACGAAGTCGTGGTTGTCGGGCGAGGCGGTGCCGATGACGCGGGCGCCGCGGGCCCGGGCGATCTGCACGGCGAGCATGCCGACGCCGCCGGCGGCGCTGTGCACCAGCACGGTGTCCTCGCCGGTGGTGCCGACGAAGTCGAGGCACTGCAGCGCGGTGAGGCCGGCCAGCGGGATCGCGGCGGCCTCGGCGAAGGACGCGCGGGCGGGCTTGCGGGTCACGCAGCGCTGCGGGGCGCCGACCTTCTCGGCGTACGTCCCGTCCTGGACGGCGTCCTTGCGCAGGTAGCCGTAGACCTCGTCACCGACCGCCAGGTCGTCGACGGACGGCCCCACCGCGGTGACCACGCCGGCGACGTCCCAGCCCGGCACGACCGGGAAGTACGTGGGCAGCATCGCGTCGAGACCGCCCGAGGCGATTTTCCAGTCGACCGGGTTGACCGAGGTCGCCTTGACGTCGATCGCGACCCAGTCGGGACCGATCTTGGGGTCGTCGACCTCGGTGAGCTGCAGCACCTCGGTGCCGCCGTACTGGCTGTAAGTGATGGCCTTCATGACATCGACGGTACGGCCGCGGGGCGGGTGAGCGCGGGTGGGACCGGCTCAGCGACAGATGCTGCCGCCGCCAGCCCAGGGCTGCCATCTGCCGGAGACCGGCTCCCCGGGCCGCTTGGCGGCCTTGAAGACCAGGCGGGTGTAGGCCGGGGTCCGACCACAAGCGTCGAGACGCTGTGCACGCACCTTGATGCGGCCTGGACGGCTGTAGTAACCCCCGTCCGGGCGGTACAGCGCGATCTTGCCCGTACCCACCGATCGTTCCGCGCCCCACCTCCGCCAGGTGATCTCCTTGGCAAGACCGCTCGGCGCGCCCCCGTTGAAGACGATGCGCGGGCTCACCCTGCCCCAACCCTTGCCGTACGGCGCGTAGTGGCGGCGGTGCCCGAGCCGCGGCGCCGTCGGCGCGATTGCCTCGACCAACGACACCGGGACCGTGGACGTGGTTGACGCGGTGGACCGGGCAAGGAGCGAACCGGCCGCCGGCTGAGCGATGGCTAGCAACGGGAGCACGAGACCGATCAGGATGACCGCGGTTGCGCGACGCTTCATGGAGTGAGACTAGGCGGGCAGCGCCCTCCGCGCTCCGATGTTGTGCTCGGACCGCTGGCCGGAAAGGCTCAGCCCTCGAAACCGGTATCCGGGGGCACCGGGGTGGCGAGGTCGGTCACGCGCACCAGCAGCGCGGGGTCCTCCTGCCCGGCCCAGGCGCCGGTGAGGTCGTAGGCGCGGGAGGGCTGCTGCGTCGGCTGCGGGCGGCGCTCGACGCGCAGCTCCCAGGCGCCGCTGCGGAGCGTGGTGCTGGTGCCCTGGACGTCCGGGCCGGAGTACGCGCCGACCCCGACCCACTCCCCCGCGGCCAGGCCGGTGTCACCGGGGCGCGGGCCGCCGGCCAGGCGTACGGAGGCCGGGCGCGTCTGCCAGTGGCCCTGCTCGTCCTGGCGCATCTCGACGGCCTGCCCGACGCCGGTGAGCGCGAGCGCGGTCGCGGAGGCGAGGTAGGCGGGGTCGCCGACGGCGTCGTAGGTGTACCGGGTGCCGAGCACGGTGTGCTCCATCTCGGCGACCAGGTGCTCCTCGGCGCCGTCGAGCGGCACGGCGCGGTAGGTCAGCGGGACGTGCCAGACCGTCGGGTCCGCCCCGACGGTGGCGAGGTGGCCCTCGATCCCGACCTCGCCGGCCGGGTCGTCGAGGCGGTAGGCGCCGACGAGCGTGACGGTGGACGGGTCGACGTCGGAGGGGGTCCAGGGGGCGGCGGCGAGCAGCCGACCGACCACCTCGGCCTTGGACGGGGACAGCTGGGCGGCGTGGAGGAGTGCCATGGGGCGAGGCTAGGTGCGGGGGCTGCGCCGTCGGACCACCTGCGGGCGGGGGGCGGGTGGTCGTGCGGGGCGGTGGTCGTGCGGGGCGGGCGGGGGCGGGTGCGGGCCAGCCGGAGAGCTGTAACGCTGTGTTACTTCATCTGGTGCGGCGTCATGACGCCGCACCAGATGAAGTAACCGAGCGTTACAGCGCGCGGGCGGGGTGGCGGCCGTGGCAGGCTCGCCCGGGTGAGGGCAGTGGTGCAGCGGGTGACGTCGGCGTCGGTACGCGTGGGCGGCGAGGTGGTCGGGCAGGTCGCGGCCGAGGACGGTCCGGGGCTGCTGGTCTACCTCGGCGTCACGCACGCCGACGGCCAGGCCGAGACCGCCTGGCTGGCCCGCAAGGTGTGGGACGTCCGGCTGCTGCCCGACGAGCAGTCCGCCTCCGACGTCGGCGCGCCGGTGCTGGTGGTCAGCCAGTTCACGCTCTACGGCGACGCGCGCAAGGGCCGCCGGCCCACCTGGTCCGCGGCGGCCCCGGGCGAGGTCGGCGAGCCGGCGTACGACGCCTTCTGCGCCGAGCTGGAGCGGCTCGGCGCCAAGGTGGCGCGCGGGGTGTTCGGCGCGGACATGGCCGTGGAGTCGGTCAACGACGGGCCGATGACGCTGCTGCTGGAGCGCTGAGCGGTCGGGAGCGACGAAAGAACGTACCGTCACCGCTCCGGTCGCCGCGCCCTCCGCATCGTCCCAGGTCAGAGACCTGTCGATGTGGTCAGCGAGCGCCGGATCGGACTTGTGTTCGTTCTTTCGTCACCGGGCCCGCCCCCGGACACGCAAACGGCCCGCCACCCCGAGGGGATGGCGGGCCGTCGGCGACGCTGCGTGAGCCGGGCTCAGATCGCGATGCTGACCTCGGCGACGGAGCCGACCGCGGCCTCGACCCGGTGGTCGACCGGGTCGGCCTTCGGGGCCAGGGTGCGCAGGGTCCACTCGCCGTCGCCGGCGAAGAAGCGGAAGTGGCCGCTGGCCGAGGTGGGGACCTCGGCGGTGAACTCGCCGGTGCGGTCGAGCAGGCGTACGTAGGCGTTGCCGACGGGCTCGCCGTCACGCAGCACCTGGCCCTGGACCACGGCCTCCTTGTTCACGTCGATGCCGTCGAGCGAGAGACCGCCCTCGGTGGCGCCGCACATCAGGCGACACCCTTCTCGTCACCGAGGACGACGGGCACGCCGATGAGGGAGCCGTA
>JBBSKO010000207.1:0-4379 GCA_038256225.1 Propionibacteriales bacterium
CCGAGGACCACCAGCACCCGGAACACCGTCGGCCGGAGGCGCCGACCGACCCGCGCCCCGACGTACCCCCCGCCGACCGAGCCCGCCGCCAGCAGCCCGATCGCGGCCCAGTCGAGGTCGGCGAAGACCAGGAACACCGCGCTGGCCACGACGTTGCTGGCCAGGATCGCCAGCGTCTTGAGCGCGTTGACCACCCGCAGCTCCAGGTCGGTGCCCAGCCCGAGGACGGCCACCATCATCACGCCGGACCCGGCGCCGAAGTAGCCGCCGTAGACCCCGGTCAGGGTGGCGAAGACGGTGGTCACCGGGCCCATCTCCTCGCGCGGCGCCGCGTCCGGACCCTGCCGCCGGCGCAGCCAGCCCGCCAGCCACGGCTGGACGCCGACCAGCAGGCAGGTGAAGAGGATCAGCCACGGCACGACGGCCTCGAAGACCCCCGGTGGCAGGAGCAGCAGCAGCCACGCCCCACCGGCGGCACCGACCATGCAGACCACCAGGACCCGCCGCGTCGCGGCCGGGTTCTCCCGCAGCTCCTCGCGGTAGCCGAACGACCCCGACAGCCCGGCCGGGACCAGGCCGACGGTGTTGGAGGCGTTCGCCACGACCGGCGGCAGGCCGACCGCGACCAGCACCGGGAAGCTCACCAGCGAGGCCACCCCGATGGTCGAGATCAGCAGCCCCGCCCCGAGGCCGGCGACGAGGACGAGCAGCACGTCGGAGAGGTCGCCCACGTTCATCGCCGGGCCGGGTTCACGTGTCCCCGCGCAGCAGCGCCACGTCGCTGACCATCCCGACGTGGGCATGCATCGCCGCCGCCGCGGCCTCGGGGTCACCGGCCCGGATCGCGTCGGCGACCGCGCCGTGCCCGGCCAGGGAGGCGGTCGGGCGGCCGGGCTGGGAGAGCGACTCCAGCCGGGTCTCGGCGATCAGCGTGCTGATGGTGCGCATCATCTGCTCCAGCAGAGGCGAGTGCGCCGCGCTCGTCACGGAGGCGTGGAAGCGCTCGTCGCCCTCGACGCCGCGCCCGCCGGCCTCGACGTCGGCGGCCATCACGGCCAGCGCCTCGTCGATCAGGGCGAGGTCCTCGGCCGTACGACGCTGCGCGGCCAGGGCGGCGATCTTGGTCTCGAGGGCGTCCCGGGCGTCGATCACGTCCGGCAGCCGGTCGGCGTGCGCGCGGATGGCCTCGGTGATCTCGTCGGCCGGGTCGTCCAGCGGTGCCCGCCCGGCCGCCGCCCCGCGGACGCCCTGCTCGGTGACGACCGTGCCGTCGCCGTGACGGACCGCGACCACGCCGACCACCTCGAGCGCGACGAGGGCCTGGCTGAGGGTGGCCCGGCTGACGCCGAGCCGGGTCGCCAGCTCGCGCTCGGCCGGGAGCCGGTCGCCGGCGGCGAGGTCCTGCGCGGCGATCCAGTCGGTGATCTGGGCGGCCACCTGCTCGTAGAGCCGGGCCCGGCTCACGCGCTGGGGGAAGGACCGGTCGGGCTGGGACGCCATGGCCGCACCCTATTGACAGATGGATCACATGCCTATTGGCTAGGCCACTGATCCATCGCGTGACCCCAGTCACAGGGCCCGCCGCTCGCGCGCGAGCAGACCTACTACCGCCACATCCTCACCTACAGCGTGATCGCGACCCTCGCGGGCCCGTTGCTGGTGTGGGCCGCCCTCGTCCTCCCCGGATGGTGAACCCGATGACCGACCAGACCTCCTCCACACCGACCTCCTCGACCTCCTCGACCGGTGGCCCGCTCGCCGGCACCGTCGTCGTCGACCTCTCCCGCGCCCTCGCCGGGCCGCACGCCACGCAGATGCTCGGCGACCAGGGCGCCCGCGTGATCAAGGTCGAGACGCCGAACGGCGGCGACGACACCCGCAGCTGGGGCCCGCCGTTCGTGGGCGACGAGGACGTGTCGACGTACTTCCTGTCGACCAACCGCAACAAGGAGTCGATCACCCTCGACCTCAAGGCCGAGGCCGACCGCGAGGTGCTGCTGCAGCTCGTCGACCGCGCCGACGTGCTGGTCGAGAACTACCGCACCGGCGTGCTCGAGCGGCTCGGGCTGGGCATCGAGAGCCTGACCGCGCGCAACCCGCGCCTGGTCGTGCTCTCGATCACCGGCTTCGGCCACGACGGCCCCGAGGGCGGGCGCGCCGGGTACGACCAGATCGCCCAGGGCGAGGCCGGCCTGATGTCGCTGACCGGGTCCGGCCCGGAGGACCCGCAGCGCGTCGGCGTCCCGATCGCCGACATGCTCTCGGGCATGTACGGCGCCTACGGTGTCCTCGCCGCGCTGCACGAGCGCGAGCGCACCGGCGTCGGCTCGGTCGTACGCACCTCGCTGCTCGCCGCGGTCGTCGGCGTCCACGCCTTCCAGGGCACCCGGTGGACCGTCGCCGGCCAGGTCGGCCAGGCGCAGGGCAACCACCACCCGTCCATCGCGCCGTACGGGCTGTTCCGCTGCCGCGACGGGGCGGTCCAGATCTCGGTCGGCTCCGAGGGTCTGTGGCGCAAGCTCTGCGCCGGCTTCGACCTGGACCCCGAGGCCGACGGCCTGGCCACCAACCCCGAGCGGGTCGGCAACCACGCCCGCGTCGTCGAGCTGGTCGAGACCGCGTTCGCCGACTCCGACGCCGAGCCGCTGCTGGCCCGGCTCGCCGAGGTCGGCATCCCCGCCGGCAAGGTCCGCACCCTCGACGAGGTCTACGCCTGGGACCAGGTGCACAGCCAGGGCCTGGTCATCGACGTCGAGCACCCCCAGCTCGGGACGATCACCACGCCCGGCCCGCCGCTGCGGTTCTTCGCCGGCGACGGCACCGAGGTCACGCACCGCGACCACGCGGCCCCGCCGACCCTGGACCAGCACGGCGCGAGCGTCCGGGCCTGGCTCGAGCAGACCCACCCGCAGTCCGAGGAGGGCCGCGCGTGACCCGTCGCTGGCACGCCCGCGAGCTGATCGAGCTCGTCCTGGACGACGGCTCCTGGGAGTCGTGGGACGTCGCCGTCGACCAGGGCGAGGTCAGCGACGAGTACGCCGCCCAGCTGCGCAAGGCCGCCGAGCGCTCCGGGGTCGACGAGTCGGTGATCACCGGGCGCGGTCGGGTCCGGGGCCGCGAGGTCGCGGTCGTGCTCAACGAGTTCGACTTCCTGGCCGGCTCGATCGGCCAGGCCGCGGCCGGCCGGATCGTCGCCGCGGTACGCCGGGCGACCGCGGAGGGCCTGCCCCTGCTGGCCTCGACCGCCAGCGGCGGCACCCGGATGCAAGAGGGCACCCCGGCGTTCGTGCGGATGATCGAGATCTCGCGCGCGCTGATGGTCCACCGGGCGGCGCGGCTGCCGTACCTGGTCCACCTGCGCAACCCGACCACGGGCGGCGTGTTCGCCTCCTGGGGCTCGCTGGCCCACCTCACCGTGGCCGAGCCGGGCGCCCTGGTCGGCTTCCTCGGCCCGAAGGTCTACAAGGCACTCAACGACGCGGAGTTCCCCCCGGGGGTGCAGACGGCCGAGAACCTGTCGGCGCACGGCATCCTCGACGCGGTCGTGCCGGCCGAGGCCCTGCCCGGCCTGGTCGACAACGCCCTGGCCACGCTGGTCGACGGGCCGTCGACGCCGCAGCTGGTCGCGGCCGCGCCGACGGTCACCGAGGTCTCCGGCCTGGGCGACCTCGAGCAGCTCGACGCCTGGGAGCACATCACCCGCTCCCGCAAGCCCGAGCGCCCCGGCGTCCGCGACCTGCTGCGGGTCGCGGGCAGCAGGACCGTACGCCTGCGCGGCACCGCCGAGGGCGAGCGCGACAGCGCGGTGATCGTCGCCCTGACCCGTCTCGACGGCCAGCCCTGCGTGATCGTCGGCCAGGACCGCTCGCGGCAGAGCGCGGCGCGCCCGATGGGCCCGGCCGCGCTGCGCCAGGCCCGCCGCGGGATCCGGTTCGCCGAGGAGCTCGGCCTGCCCCTGGTCACCGTGATCGACACCCCCGGCGCCGAGCTGTCCCCGTCGGCCGAGGAGGGGGCGATCGCCGGCGAGATCGCGCGCTGCATCGCCGCCATGTCCACACTGACCGTCCCGACGGTGGCGCTGCTGCTGGGCGAGGGCTGCGGCGGCGGTGCGCTGGCGCTGCTCGGCGCCGAGCACGTCGTGGCGACCGAGCACGCCTGGCTGGCCCCGCTGCCGCCCGAGGGTGCGAGCGTCATCGTGCACGGCGACGCGTCGTACGCCGCCGAGATGGCCACGCACCAGCGGGTCCCGGCCGGCGAGCTGATGCGCGCCGGCATCGTGCACGCGATCGTCCCGGAGACCGGCGACGCCGAGACCTTCACCGCGAGCGTGGCGGCCGCGGTCGTCGGGCGGCTGCGCGAGGTCGCCGGGCGCTGAGGTC
>JBBSKO010000208.1:0-4376 GCA_038256225.1 Propionibacteriales bacterium
CCGCTGCTGTTCCTGGTCGCCGTGCTCGCCGGCATCGTGATGATCGCCGCGCTCGCGCTGTGGACCGCGGCCTGGACCCGCAACGCCGAGGCCGCCCAGCTGACCAGCGGCCCGGTGCTGCTGCTGATGATCCTGGGGCAGACCGCGATCGCGTACCCCGACGCGGTGCGCGGGGCCTTCACCTGAACGCCGGGGACTGCGACCGTGTCGCTGGTCCGGACCGGCTGATTCGGCCTCGAGCCGGTGACCGGTAGGGACGTCTCCCAGGTGCCCACGCTCGACTTCGCGTCCAGCTGGGCCCAGGCCGGCCAGCCGCTCCTGGTGCTGGGGGTCTGGGCCGCGGCAGCCCTGTGGCTGGCCGCCCGCTCGATGCGGTGGGAGCCGCGTACGTGACCACCGGCTCGCCTAGCCTGGGCCCCGTGACCCCCGCCCCACCCCTCCCGCGACCCGATCGCGGTGGCGGGGCTGGGCCGGACGGACCCAGGTCGAGCGGGTCGAGCTCTACATCGTGCAGTCGCTCTACGTGGTGCTCGCGGGCCTGCTGCTCGTCGTCAACGGCTCCCTGGTCGGGCGGCTGTCGCCCGACCAGGCGCCGGTCGGGGTCGTGGTGGCCGCCGTGGCGGTCGTCCTGGCGGTCGTGGGGTGCTGGTCGCTGCGCGCCGCCACCCGGTTGTGGCCCCGGCGCGGCCCGCTGCCGCGGCGCCGCCTCGCCGTCACCGCCGCCACCTGCGTCGCCGCGCTCGCGGTCGCGGCGGCGCTGCCGGAGGACCCGCGCACCGCGGTGGCGCTCAGCGTGTGGGGCGTCGTGGCCGTGGGTCTCGGCGGCTTCCGCGACCCGCGCGTCACCGGCGCCGTCGTGCTGACCATGCCATTGGTGCTGGGGGTGCCGTCCGGGGAGCCGGGGGTCTACGCCTACGGCCTGGGCGCCGGGCTGTTCATGGTCTTCACCGTCCGTGCCTCGCTCTGGACCTACGGCGTCGTGCGCGAGCTCGACGACGCCAGGCAGGCCCAGGCCTCGCTGGCCGTGGAGCGGCTGCGCTTCTCCCGCGACGTGCACGACGTGCTGGGGCGGCGGCTCTCCGAGATCGCGGTCCAGGCCGAGCTCGCGGCGAGGCTGGCCGAGGCCGGGGACGCCTCGGCGCCGCAGCGGATGGACCAGGTCCGGGGAGTGGCGCACGACGCCCTCCGCGAGGCCCGGGCCCTGGCCCGGGGCTATCGCGGCACCGACCTCGACCAGGAGCTGCAGGGCGCCCGCTCGCTGCTGTCCGCGGCCGGGATCACCTCGGAGGTGGCGCTGGCGGACGGGCTGCCGCAGCAGTGGCGGGAGCCGACCGGGTGGGTGGTGCGGGAGGCCGTCACCAACGTGCTGCGCCACTCCCGGGCGACCCGCGTCCGGGTCGGCTGGTCGTCGGCCCACGGGGACGGGTCGGGGACCCTGGTGGTCCGCAACGACGGAGCCGGCGACGCCCCGACCGGCACCCCGACCGGCAGCGGCCTGACCGGGCTGGCCGAGCGCCTCGCGCCGCTGGGCGCCCGGCTGGACACCGAGCGCCAGGGCGACGAGTTCGTCGTCGAGGTCCTGGTGCCGGCCGCCGACCGCGCCGCGGCGGTCTCGTGAGCACCCCGACCCGGGTCCTGCTCGCCGACGACGAGCAGCTGATCCGCGAGGCGCTGGGGCAGCTGCTGGGGCTCGAGGAGGACCTCGAGGTGGTCGGTCAGGCCGGGTCGGGCGACGAGGCGGTGCTGCGCGCCGACGGGGTGGACGTCGCCGTCCTGGACCTGCAGATGCCCGGCCTGGACGGCATCGCCGTGGCCGAGCAGCTGGCGCGCACCCACCCGGCCTGCGGCGTGGTCATCGTGACCAGCCACGGGCGCCCGGGCCACCTCAAGCGCGCCCTGGCGGCCGGCGTCCGCGGGTTCCTGCCGAAGACCACGTCGGCGCGGACGTTGGCCGAGGTGGTGCGACGCGTGCACGCCGGCGGGCGCCACGTCGACCCCGAGCTGGCGGCCGTGGCGATCGCGGCCGGGGACAGCCCGCTGACGCCGCGCGAGGCCGACGTGCTCGAGCTGGCCGCGGACGGCGCACCGGTGGAGGAGATCGCGGCCCGGGCCTCGCTGTCGCCGGGCACCGTGCGCAACTACCTGTCCAACGCGGTCGGCAAGCTAGGCGCCGCCAACCGGCACGACGCGTGCGCGATCGCCCGTCGGATGGGCTGGATCTAGGAGGACCGGCAGCCGGCGGGCCGTCAGAGGGCGAAGATCAGGGCTGCGCCGACGAGGGCCGGCAGCAGCCCGAGGGCCAGCCACGGCGAGGCGATCGGGCGCTTGTGGATGGCCAGGCCGGCAGCCACCGCGACGACGCCGAACGCGCCGGCGATGACGGTGAGCCCGACCCGCTCGACGACCAGGTCGGGGTCGATGACGGCGGCCGAGATCAGCAGGCCGACCGCGAGGTGGAGGATCGTGGTGACGGCGAGCACCGACATCACCCAGGTCTGGACCCGCACCACGCTGGCGGAGTTCGGACGGTCCATCTGCGGGTTGGCGGGGTCCATCAGGTGGCGGGCCCGCTTCGGGGCGGGCCGCTCGACCGCGGAACCGGGCCGGCTCCCGGGATCGGTCACGGTGTGCTGCTGCCCGGGGCCGGGTCGTCGGTGGGACCGGCCGCCTCGTCACCGGGGCGGACCAGCTGGGAGGTGTCCAGGCCGGACACTGCGTCGATGACCTGCTGCAGGGCCTGCGCCGGGAGGGCCCCGGGCTGCGAGAAGACCAGCTTGCCGTCCTTGAAGGCCATCAGCGTGGGGATCGAGGTGATCTGCGCGGCAGCGGCCAGCTCACGCTGCGCCTCGGTGTCGACCTTGCCGAAGACGATCTCGGGATGGGCCTGCGAGGCCTGCTCGTAGACCGGCGCGAACTGGCGGCACGGGCCGCACCACGACGCCCAGAAGTCGATCAGCACGATCTCGTTCTCGGTCACGGTCTGCTCGAAGGTCGCGGCCTCGAGGTCGGTGGTCGGCACGGCGGTTCCTCTCGTGGTGGGACGGGGTACGTCTGCTCAACCGTGGCGGGTCGTGCGATGTTCCGCGGCGCCCCGGGAGGGTGGGGACGCCGTGGTCTCATCGCCCCATGAGCACCTCACGCACCCTGGAGATCCAGACCGACGCCGGGCCCGCCGAGGCGTACCTCACCGGCGAGGACGGCCGCCCCGGCGTGCTGTTCTTCGTCGACGCGATCGGGTTGCGGCGCCAGACCCGCGAGATGGCCGACCGGATCGCCTCCTGGGGCTACGTCGTGCTCGTGCCGCACGTCTTCCACCGCGACGGCACCGCGGAGGAGCTGGCGCCGCAGGGGGACCTGCGCGAGGCCGGTGCCCGCGAGCAGTTCTTCGCCTCCGGCGTGATGGACCGGATCGGTGCGCTGACCCCCGACCTCTCCGGGCCGGACACCGAGGCGTGGGTACGCACCCTGCTCGAGCACGCCGGGGACGGCCCGATCGGCACGACCGGCTACTGCATGGGTGGTCGTCTGGCCGTCCGCGCGGCCGCCGACCACCCCGGCACCGTCGGCGCCGTCGGGGGCTTCCACAACGGGGGCCTGGTCACCGACGAGCCGGACAGCCCGCACACGCTGCTCGGCGCCACCACCGCGGAGTACGTCTTCGGGCACGCCGACCAGGACCCCTCGATGCCGCTCGAGGCCGTGGCCGCGCTGGAGGAGGCGCTCGACGCCGCCGGCCGGGTGCACCTGAACGAGGTCTACGAGGGCGCGGCCCACGGCTACTCGATGGCCGACACCTCGATGTACGACGAGCGCGCCGCCGAGCGGCACTTCCACGAGCTGCGGCGGCTGCTCGACCGGGTGCTGCTGGCGGGCTGACCGGCGACGGGCTGACCGGCAGGGGTCAGGGCTCGACGCGCAGGATGCGGTCGTCCTCGGGGGCCGGGTCGCCGCGGCCGTCGCGGTTGCTGGTGGTCACCCACAGCGAGCCGTCGGGGGCCGCGGCGACGGTGCGGAGCCGTCCGTACCGGCCCTCGAGCAGCGGGACGGGCCGGCCCGTCGTGCCCTCGTCGTCGACCGGGACCTGCCACAGTCGCTCGCCGCGCAGCGCGGCCATCCACAGCGAGCCGTCGGCCCAGGCCAGGCCGGCGGGGGAGGCGACCGCGGTCGGCCAGGTGCGCTCGGGGTCGAGCAGGCCGGCCTCGCGCGAGGCGCGGTCGCCGGTCCCCTCCACGGCGGGCCAGCCGTAGTCCCCGCCGCGCTCGACGAGGTTCAGCTCGTCGGCGGTGTCGTCCCCGAACTCCGAGGCCCACAGCCGGTCCTGGTCGTCGAAGGCCAGGCCCTGCACGTTGCGGTGGCCCAGCGACCACACGAGACCG
>JBBSKO010000209.1:0-4340 GCA_038256225.1 Propionibacteriales bacterium
CACCGGGCCGGAGCTGACCCGCGAGGGCCTCGGGGAGACCCTCGAGGAGATCGGTCCCGACCTCGGCGGTCCCCCGCTGGCCCCCTTCCGGTTCACGTCCGACAGCCACATGGGCATCTCCGGCGTCCGGGTCGTGGAGCTGCAGGGCAACAAGACCGAGGAGCTGACGCCGGTGCTGGTGACCGACATCGGTGACGCCCCGATCGAGGAGGAGTCCGACGGTTCGGCCGACGACGCCCCGCCCGAGAGCGGGATCCCGGAGGAGGAGGGCTGACCCTCTCCCCCACCGCGCGCCACCTGTGGCACGCTCCACCGCACCACCCGCGCGACGGCCGGGGACCCACCCGGTCCCCGGCCGTCGCCGTTCCCGCCCGAACCCGGGAGGACAGGGCCCCGACCCTCCCCCCGCCGACCGATGAGGTGTGCCGATGCTGAGGAAGATCGCGACCCCCGCCAGCCGAGCCGTGGAGCGCTGGCTCCCCGGCGCGTTCGTCTTCGCCGTGGCGCTCACCGTGCTGGTGGCCGCGCTCGCGCTGCTCCTGACCGACACCGGCCCGCGCGAGCTGACCCTGGCGTGGGGCGACGGCCTGATCGGCCTGCTGGCCTTCATGACCCAGGTCGCACTGGTCCTGCTGCTCGGCTACACCCTGGCCAACCTCCCGCCGGTACGCCGGCTGCTGGCCCGCGTCGCCGGGCTGCCGCGCACGCCCCGGGCGGCGTACGCCTTCGTCACCGTGGTGGCCGGGCTCGCCTCCCTGCTCAGCTTCGGGCTCGGCCTGATCGTCGGCGGTGTCGTCGCGGTCGAGGTGGCCCGCCGGTTCCGCGACCGCGGCACCACGCTGCACTACCCGCTGCTGGTCGCCTCCGCCTACGCCGGCTTCGTGATCTGGCACATGGGCTACTCCGGCTCGGGGCCGCTGAACGCGGCGACCGAGTCCGGCGTCTACGCCACCACGCTGGGCATGGACGTGGTGCCGATCTCCGAGACCACCTTCGCCCCGTGGAACCTGGCCGCGATCGTGGTCACCCTGGTCGTCCTCGCCGTCGCGATGCCGCTGATGGCGCCGGGCCCGGGCGAGGAGGTCCGCGAGGCTCCCGAGGCCGCGCTCGCGGTCGCCGACGACGAGGAGGACGCGTCGGCGCAGGAGAAGGGCTCGCCCGCGGACCGGATGGAGACCTCCCGGGCGGTCACGCTGACGATGGGCGTGCTGCTGGGGCTCTACCTGGTGTTCTACTTCGAGGCGAACGGCTTCGCGCTGACCCTGGACATCGTCAACTGGACGTTCCTGTGCCTGGTCCTGCTGCTGGTCGGCAACGCCCGCCAGCTCGCCGCGACGGTCGCCCGCGGCGGGCGCACGGTCGTCGAGGTCCTGCTGCAGTACCCGCTCTACGCCGGGATCGCGGCGATGATGGGCGCCAGCGGCCTGGCCGAGATGATCAGCGACGCCATCGTCGGCGCCGCCACCCCGGGCACGCTGGGGCTGTTCGCCTTCCTGGCCGCAGGCCTGCTGAACGTCTTCGTGCCCTCCGGGGGCGGCCAGTTCGCCCTCCAGGCGCCGATCTTCGCCGGCGCCGCCGAGCAGCTCGGCGTGGCGCAGCCCGTGGTCATCATGGCCATCGCCTACGGCGACCAGTGGACCAACATGATCCAGCCGTTCTGGGCGGTCCCGCTGCTGGCGGTCGCCGGGCTGCGGGTGCGCGACATCCTGGGCTACACCTCGGTCGTGCTGGTGCTGACCGGCCTCGTGTTCGGCGGCACGCTGCTGATCATCGGGGCGGGGTGAGCATGACCACCGGCACCCCGCTGGCCCAGGCCGACCTCGAGAACCTCCTCCCCGCCGTGCTCGGCGACGTCGTCGCGACCCTGGACTCGGCCGACCTCGGCGCCCCGGTCGGCGGCTGCCCCGGCTGGCGGGTCCTGGAGCTGGCCGACCACCTCGGCGGGGTGCACCGGTGGGCGGCGGCCGCCCTGCGGGCCGCCGACCCGGCGGCCGGCGCCCCGGAGGTGGCACCCGACCCCGCACCGGCCGACGCCCGCGAGCGCGAGGAGCTCCTGGCCTGGAGCACCCGTCAGTCCGACGACCTGCTGGCGGCCCTCCGGGAGGCCGGGCCCGACCGCCCCGCCTGGGGCTTCGGGCCGCCCCCGCGCACGTCGGCCTTCTGGTGGCGACGGATGGTGCACGAGACGACCCTGCACACCTGGGACGTCCGCGCCGCCCAGCGCTCCGGCCCTCCGTGGACGGTCTCCGACGACCCGGCGCTCGCGATGGACGCGATCGACGAGGTGGCCGGGGTGCTCTTCCCCCGGCAGGTCCGGCGGGGACGCTGCGCGCCGCTGCCGGCCGCGGTGCGGCTGCAGCCGACCGACGACGACGGCCCCGGGTGGCTGCTGCGCGGCGACGGCACCGCGGCAGCGCGGGACGCCGACGCCGCGGCGGACGTGGTCCTGCACGGCCCGGCCGACGCGCTGCTCCTCGTGCTGTGGCAGCGGCTGGGCGTCGACGACGAGCGGCTCCACCTCGAGGGCGACCCGGCGGTGCTCGACGACCTGCTCTCGCGCCCGCTGGTGCCCTGACCGGGCTCAGGCCCGCCGCACCTCGAGCACCCGGAAGCCCTTGGCGCTGGCCAGCCGCGTCGTCGGCCAGCCCTGCTCCCCGAGCCAGCGCTGCAGCGAGTCGGCGCCCAGGTTTTTGCCGACCACGAGCACCGCGCGCCCGTCCGGGGCCAGCCGCGGCAGCCAGGTCAGCAGCAGCGCGTGCAGCGCCTCCTTGCCGATCCGGATCGGCGGGTTGGACCAGATCTCGTCGTACGGCTCCTCGTCGGCCAGGGCCTCGGCGGGCGGCAGGGCCGCGAGCCGGTCGCCGAGGCCCAGGGCCTCCGCGTTCTCCCGGGTCAGGGCCAGGGCGCGCTCGTTGACGTCGACGGCCGTCACCCGGGCCCCGGGCACGGCCACCGCGAGGGCGACGGCGAGCACGCCGTACCCGCAGCCGAGGTCGAGCAGGCGCCGCACGCCGACGGGCGGCACGGTCTCGCGCAGGAGCACCGCGGTGCCGACGTCGACGCGGCCGCGGGCGAAGACGCCGGAGCCGGAGGTCAGCGCCAGCTCGTGGCCCCAGACCGAGGCGTGCACCGGTGCCCGGGTGAAGGGCACCGACGGGTCCGCGGTGAAGTAGTGGTCCTCGCTCACGGTTCCATCCTCTCCCCCGTCGCCTCGTGCTCCTGGCGCGTGGCCCGGGTGACCGAGGCCCGCTGTGCCAGCGCGGCGTCGGCGGGGTAGGCGACCTCCTCCAGCGTCAGGCCGCGGGCCCGGGCGACGGTCAGCGCCGGGTCCCGGCGGCGGGTCACCAGCTGCCCGGTCGCCCAGGAGGCGACCTGCCGGCCCTCCCCCACGGCGATCAGGCACCCGACGAGCGAGCGCACCATGGAGTGGCAGAACGCGTCGGCGCGCACGCCGACCTCCAGCAGGCCCTCAGGGTCCCGCGTGACGTCGAGGTCGAGCAGTGTGCGGATGGTCGTCGCACCGACCCGCCGCTTGCAGAACGACGCGAAGTCGTGCCGGCCGACCAGGGTCTGCGCGGTCTGGTGCATCAGGGCGGTGTCGAGCTCGCGCGGCCAGCTCAGCACCCACCCCCGCCGCAGCGGGTCGGACGTGGTGGGCCGGTCGGAGACGCGGTAGGCGTAGCGCCGCCACAGCGCGGAGTAGCGGGCGTCGAAGCCGGGGGCGGCCTCGGCCACCGTGCGCACGCGCACGTCCGGGGGCAGCAACCCGTTCAGCCGTCGTACGAGCCGGGCGGGTCCGTCCGCGGCCGAGCGGGCCATCCGGGCGTCGTCGACGTCGACGTGGCAGACCTGGCCGCGCGCGTGCACGCCCGCATCGGTCCGCCCGGCGACCACGACCTCGACCCGCTCCGCGGGGTCGTCGGGCGGGATGCGCAGCGCCGTCGCGATCGCGGCCATCAGCTCGGCCTGGACCGTGCGCAGGCCCGGCTGGACGGCCCACCCGTGGAAGTCGCCGCCGTCGTAGGCGAGGTCGATCCGGAGGCGCACGGACCCACCCTAGGAGGGAGTGGTCCTGGAGTCGTGGGGTGGCCACCCCGTCCCTCCACGTCGTCGCACGGGTACGCGCACCTCCCGGACCGCCCTAACCGGTCACCTCATGGCGCCACGGCGGGTCGGCCCCGGGCCGCGAGACGGTGACAGCGGCGAGCCGCGCGGCGTGCGCGAGCACCTCCGCACGGTCCCGGTCGGGGTCGTCCCACAGCGCGTCCAGGATGCCGGCGGAGAACGTGTCGCCGGCGCCGATCGTGTCGGCCACGCCGAGCAGGACCGCCCCGACCTCG
>JBBSKO010000210.1:0-4339 GCA_038256225.1 Propionibacteriales bacterium
ATCTGGGAGGCGGTGGCCTGGGCAGCGCTCAGCGGCACGCTGATCCAGATTGCGCGCATGCTCGCGGCCCGGAAGGCGGCGAACTACTACGCCCGCTCGACCGGCCACATGCCCCCGGGCCTGGGTGCGGACCGGTTCGACCCGGACGCCCCCGAGCCGGCCGCCTGAGACCTGACCCACGACCCCGGCCCCGCACGCACGACGGCCCCGGCCCCCTCGAAGGGGGCCGGGGCCGTTCGCGTGCGTGCGCCGGTCAGGCGCAGTCGCGGCAGATCATCTTCTTCTCGTCCGCCAGCTGGCTGCGGTGGTGCACCAGGAAGCAGCTCATGCAGGTGAACTCGTCGTCCTGCTTGGGCTTGACCTCGACGGCCAGCTCCTCGTGCGAGAGGTCTGCGCCAGGCAGCTCGAAGGACTCCGCGGCCTCCGCCTCGTCCTCGTCGACCTTGCCCGAGTTCTTGTCGTGCCGTCGCGCCTTGAGCTCTTCGATGCTCTCCTCGGACTGGTCTTCCTCGTTCTTGCGCGGTGCGTCGTAGTCGGTCGCCATGTGCCCTCACTCACTCCCTTCGAGATGTCTGCTCGCCCCCTCCGGCGGGGCAGATTGTGCACCATCGCCCCGCCCCGAGGTCCAGGGGGTCAGCAGGTGGCCACCGCGAGGGTGACTCGACACACGCGCCGCGGGCGGCAGTGAGCGGTCAACACCCCCCGACCCATGGCTATTCCCCCGCCGACGGGGTGCCCGAGGGGCCCAGCGCGGGGGCCACCACGGTCGCGGCGAAACCCGACTCGTGGACCGCGACCCACAGGTCCTCGAACCCGTCCTCGGGCCCGCACACCACGAGCTCGCGCCCACCGACGCCGGTGGTGATCTCGAACCGGGCGCCCGCGGCCCGGGCCACCAGCCCGGCGGCGGCGTGGTCCCAGAGCCGGGGGCCCTCCTCGAGGTAGCCGTCGAGGCTGCCGCGGGCCACCAGGCACAGGTCCAGCGCGCAGGAGCCCAGCCGCCGCACGTCGCGCACCCGCGGCAGCAGCGCGGCCAGGGCGGCGCCCTGGCGGGCGCGGAGGGCGGCGTCGTAGGAGAAGCCGGTGCCCACCAGCCGCTGAGACAGCGGTGCGCGGGGGCGGACGCGCAGCGGGCGGCCGTCGCGGGTGGCGCGGACGACGCCGTCGGCGTCGGGGCGCGCGACGTACTCGGTGCCCGTGGGCACCTCGAGGACCACACCGGCCACCACCGTCGCGGTGCCCGCGTCGTCGGTCACCTCGGCGGCGATGCTCACGGCGTGCTGCGGGAGGCCGTAGAGGAAGTTCACGGTGCCGTCGATGGGGTCGACGATCCAGCGCACGGCGCTGGTGCCGGCGAGGTCGTCACCCTCCTCGCCGAGCACCGCGTCGTCGGGGCGCGCGTGGGCGAGCCGACGGCGGACGAGCTCCTCGCAGGCCCGGTCGACCTCGGTCACGGGGTCGACGTCGCTGCTCTTGGTGGCGGCGACGGTGACGTCCTCGGACCGGTCGCGGACCAGGGCGGCCGCCTCCCGGGCGACGTCGAGGGCCAGGTCGGCCAGCGTGTCGACCTCGGCGGGGCTCACGCGTCGCGTCCGCAGAGCGCCGGTCGCGGACCCTTCCCGTTCGCACAGCACTGCGCGGGGCAGACGTCCCACATCGGGCCGGTCTCCCCCACCGAGGACCGGGCGACGTCCTCGCCCCGCTCGACGGCGGCCCGCTCGGTGAGCAGGTCGCGCACGACGGCGACGAAGCGCGGGTCGGTGCCGGCGGTGCCGGCCCGGCTCATCGGCAGGCCCAGCTCGTCGGCGGTCTCGCGGGCCTCGGTGTCGAGGTCGTAGATGACCTCCATGTGGTCGGAGACGAAGCCGACCGGCACGAGGACCACGGCCGGCGTCGCGCCCTCGTCGACCAGCTCGCGCATCCGGTCGTTGACGTCCGGCTCGAGCCACGGCATCTGCGGCGGCCCGGAGCGGGAGCAGAAGACCAGCTCGTGCGCGCGCTCGACGCCGGTCACCTCGGCCACGCGGCCCGCGACCACGCCGGCGACGTCGAGGTGCTGGGCGACGTAGGCCCCACCGCCCTGCTCGGGCGGGCCGGAGGAGTCGTTCATCGAGTCGGGGATCGAGTGGGTGACGAACAGGATCCGGGCACCGGCACGGACGTCCTCGGGCAGGTCGGCCAGGGCAGCCAGGGTGGCGTCGACGACGGGGTCGACGAAGCCGGGGTGGTTGAAGTAGTGACGCAGCTTGTCCAGGCGCGGCGCGGCGGGGCCGGCCCGTCCGGCGACGTCGTCCACCGCGTCGTACAGGTTCTCGCGGTACTGCCGGCAGCCCGACCACGACGAGTAGGCGCTGGTGACGAAGCACGCCGCCCGGGTCACGCCGTCGGCGGCCATCTGCGCCAGGGCGTCGGTCAGGTACGGGTCCCAGTTGCGATTGCCCCAGTAGACGGGCAGCGCGATGCCGGCCTCGCCGAGGTCGACGCGCAGCGCGTCGAGGAAGGCCCGGTTCTGGTCGTTGATCGGCGAGCGGCCGCCGAAGGCGTAGTAGTGCTCCCCCACCTCGACCAGGCGCTCGCGGGGGATGCCGCGGCCGCGGGTCACGTTCTCCAGGAACGGGAGCACGTCGTCGGGCCCCTCGGGGCCACCGAAGGAGACCAGCAGCAGCGCGTCGTACGGCGCGACATCCGCGACCTGCCGCTCGACCGGGGCTGCTGCGGGCGTGGTGGTGTCGTGGCTGGTCACGTCCCCGATCCTAGAAGGGTGCTGGACGGCCCCCCTGTCACCCGTCCGGTGGCGTCGCGCCGGGAACGCCGCCACGCTGGCGTAGGCTCGCCGGACCGTGGGACGACGACGAGCAGGCGCCGGGCACCACGCCCGGCAGGGGAGGTGGGACGCGTGCCGCAGCTGACCCTGGTCGGCGTGAGCGACGACCGGACCCGCCTGCTGCTCGTCGACGACGCCGGGGACGAGTTCACCCTCGCCCTCGACGGACGCCTGCGAGCCGCCCTGCGCGGAGAGACCTCACGCCTCGGCCAGTTGGAGATCACCATGGAGTCAACCTTGCGTCCCCGCGACATCCAGGCCCGGATCCGGGCCGGAGAGTCACCCGAGGCGGTGGCCGAGGCCGCCCAGACCTCGGTCGACAAGATCATGGCCTTCGCCGGCCCGGTCGTGGCCGAGCGCCAGCACGTCGCCGACCGCGCCCAGAAGTCGTCGCTGCGCCGCGGCGGCGAGTCCTCCGGCGGCGCGCGCACCCTGGGCGAGGCGGTGGCCGCCCACCTGCGCACCCAGCAGGTCGATCCCTCCTCGGTGGAGTGGGACGCCTGGCGGCGCGAGGACGGCCGGTGGACGCTGACCGGCACCTACCGCACCACCCGGCGCGAGGGCGTCGCCTCCTTCACCTTCGACGCCCCGGGCTCCTACGTCACCCTCGACGACGACGACGCCCGCTGGCTGGTGGGCGAGCAGGTCGCAGCCCCCGCCGCCCCGGCCTCCGCCACACCCTCCGGCCCCCGCGACCCCGGTGACGACCTCAGCGCCGCGCGCGCCCGGCGGCGTGCCTCCGGGCCGGTCGAGGACGAGCTGCCGCTCGGTGACGACGCGATCGAGCTCGTCTCCGGTCCTGCGCCGACCACACCGTCCCCGCCGTCCATGCCAGTCCTGGGCGATGACGACGACACCGCCACCACCCCGGTGGTCCCCGCCGACGACTCCCCGGTGCCGACGACCGGCGCCGACGCCGACGCCGGCGAGGTGCCGCTGGCCGAACCGGCCGCCCGGGTCGAGGCCCCCGCCGCGACGCTGCCGCCCGCGCCGTCCGAGCCGGCCGCCGCCGACGTCGACCGGCCGGCCGCGGACGAGCAGACGGGCGAGCAGGCGGGCGAGCAGGCGGGCGACCCCGACGAGGAAGACCCGCCCCGGCGCCCGGTGACCAAGAAGCGCGGACGCGCCTCCGTGCCGAGCTGGGACGAGATCATGTTCGGCGGACGCGACCAGTAGCCCGTGACCCGCTAACCTCCGCCCATGTCGTACTTCGTGACCGGTGCCACAGGGTTCATCGGTCGTCACCTCGTCACCGAGCTGCTCGCGAACCGTGAGGGCGACGTGTTCGTCCTGGTCCGCGAGGGCTCGCAGGACCGCCTCGACACGCTGCGCCGCGGGTGGGACAGCGACCGTGTCGTGCCGGTGCTCGGTGACCTCGGCCAGGAGCGTCTCGGCGTCGACCCGGCCTGGGTGGCCGAGCACGCCGGGGAGGTGCACCACGTCTTCCACCTCGCCGCGATCTACGACATGACGGCGGACGCGGCGACCAACGAGGCGCTCAACGTCGACGGGACC
>JBBSKO010000211.1:0-4338 GCA_038256225.1 Propionibacteriales bacterium
GCGCCTGCGCAATGTCGCTGTGTCGACAAACGATGCTGTCGGGGTACGGCCCACGTGGGCGGCACGAGACGACAGGGGTGCGGCAGATGACCGACGCAGGAACGTTCCCGGGCGGTGGGTCCTTCGGCGGCTCGGCCGCCGGCGAGATGCCCCCGATGGTGCGTACCCCGGCGCCTCCGCGCGCCCCGCAGGCGCCGCTGGGCACCAGTGAGCCGCTGCCCTTCGAGCGCCCCGCGCGCCCCGAGGCGGCTGCCCCCGCCGAGGCGCCCGCCGAGGTCGAGATCGGTCCGACCGGTCGCCCGATGCCGTTCCTGCCCGAGCCCGGCCCCGTCGCCGCGGGTGGCCGTGCCCGGGTGATCTCGATGTGCAACCAGAAGGGCGGGGTGGGCAAGACCACCACGACCATCAACCTGGGTGCCTCGCTGGCCGAGTACGGCCGCCGCGTCCTGCTCGTCGACTTCGACCCCCAGGGCTCGCTGTCGGTCGGCCTCGGGCTGAACCCCCAGGGCATGGACCTGACGATCTACAACCTGCTGATGCAGTCCGACGTGACCCTCGACGAGGTCGTGGTGCCCTCCGGCGTGCCGGGCATGGACCTGCTGCCCTCCAACATCGACCTGTCGGCCGCCGAGGTGCAGCTGGTCCACGA
Organism: Propionibacteriales bacterium; assembly: GCA_038256225.1. Classification (GTDB taxonomy): domain Bacteria; phylum Actinomycetota; class Actinomycetes; order Propionibacteriales; family Nocardioidaceae; genus Nocardioides. The sequence continues at coordinate 650 of JBBSKO010000211.1, forward strand.
GGTCGGCCGCGAGCAGACCCTGCAGCGCGTGCTGGGGCCCGCGATGGAGGCCTACGACGTCATCCTGATCGACTGCCAGCCCTCGCTGGGCCTGCTGACGGTCAACGCGCTGACCGCCTCCGACGGCGTCATCGTGCCGCTCGAGTGCGAGTACTTCGCGCTGCGCGGCGTGGCCCTGCTCAAGACCACGATCGACAAGGTGCGCGAGCGGCTCAACCCCAAGCTGTCCATCGACGGCGTGCTCGGCACGATGTACGACGGGCGCACCCTGCACGGTCGCGAGGTCATGGAGCGCCTGGTCCAGGCGTGGGGCGACACGGTCTTCCACACCGTCATCCGCCGCACGGTGAAGTTCTCCGACTCCACCGTGGCCGGTGAGCCGATCACCTCGTACGCCTCCTCCTCGCCAGGTGCGGCGGCGTACCGCCAGCTGGCCAAGGAGGTGCTGGTCCGGTGCCACGACGCGTGAGCCTGCCGTCGGCCGACGACCTGTTCCGGCCCACGGAGGACGCCACCGAGGGTGCTCCCGGGGGCGCCGGCGCCAAGCCGCGCTCCGTGCGGGCCGTGCCGGACGACGCCACCGAGACCGCGCCCGCGCAGCGTCGTCCCAGCGGCCGGGTCCGGCACGACGAGAAGATGACCGTCTACGTCACCGCCGAGGAGCTGCTCAGCATCGAGCACACCCGGCTGACGCTGCGCGCCGGCCACGGGCTGGCGGTCGACCGCGGTCGGCTGGTGCGCGAGGCGCTGGCGCTGGTGCTGGCGGAGTACGACGCGAACGGTGCCGACAGCGCGCTGGTGCGACGGCTCGCCGAGGGATGAGCGAGCAGCCGGACCCCACCCCGGCGTTCGCGGTGCACCTCGACAACTTCGAGGGCCCCTTCGACCTGCTGCTGAGCCTGATCTCCAAGCACAAGCTCGACATCACCGAGGTCTCCCTGTCCCGGGTCACCGACGAGTTCATCGCCCACGTCAAGGCCGGCGGCACCGTCTGGGACCTCGAGCAGACCACCTCCTTCCTGCTGGTCGCCGCCACCCTGCTCGACCTCAAGGCCGCCCGGCTGCTGCCGCAGGCCGAGGTGGAGGACGAGGAGGACCTGGCGCTGCTCGAGGCCCGCGACCTGCTCTTCGCCCGGCTGCTGCAGTACAAGGCCTTCAAGCTCGTCGCCGCCCGGATGGGGGAGCGGCTCGCGGTCGAGTCACGCCGCCACCCGCGCGCCGTCGGCCTCGAGGACCGGTACGCCGCGCTGCTGCCGGAGGTGCTGATCGGCATCGGGCTGGAGCAGTTCGCGGCGCTGGCGGCCAGGGCGCTCGCCCCCAAGCCGGTCGTGGAGGTCTCGCTCGACCACATCCACACCAGCACCGTCAGCGTCCGGGAGCAGGGTGCGCTGGTCGTCTCCCGGCTCCGGGTTCAGGGCACGCTGACCTTCCGCACGCTGTGCGCCGACTCCCCGGACACCCTGACCACCGTGGCGCGGTTCCTGTCGCTGCTGGAGCTCTTCCGCGAGGGCGTCGTCGTCTTCGAGCAGGCCAGCGCCCTGGCCGAGCTCAGCATCCGGTGGACGGGGGCCGAGGACGCCGAGGTCGAGATCACCGACGAGTTCGACGGCGCCCCGCCGGAGGCGGACCCGCCGGCCCCGCGAGAGGATGACCCCGATGGACACTGACGCCCCCCGTACCGACGACCCGGCCCTCGACGTGCCCCTCGCGGCGCTGCGTCCCTCCCTCGAGGCGATGCTGATGATCGCCGACCAGCCGCTGGACGAGCCCACGCTCGCGGCCGCCGTCGGCCACCCGGCCGACGCCGTGGCCGGGGCGCTGGTCGACCTCGCTCGTGAGTACGACGAGCAGGGCCGCGGCTTCGAGCTGCGCAACGTCGCCGGCGGCTGGCGCTACTACACCCGGGACGAGTACGCCCCCGTGGTCGAGGCCTACGTCCTCGAGGGTCAGCAGGCCCGGCTGACCCAGGCCGCGCTGGAGACGCTCGCGGTGGTGGCCTACCGCCAGCCGATCGCGCGGGCCCGGGTGTCGGCCATCCGCGGCGTCAACGTCGACGGCGTGATGCGCACCCTGCTGACCCGCGGCCTGGTCGAGGAGGCCGGCGCCGACCATGAGTCGGGTGCCACGCTGTTCCGCACCACCGGCTACTTCCTCGAGCGGATCGGGGTCACCGGTCTCGACGACCTGCCCGACCTGGCGCCCTACCTGCCCGACATGGCCGACATGGAGGACGAGCTGGCCGGACTCTCCGGCCGCGCGCCGGACCCGGTCGGGCCGGCCTCCACACCCGACCTGCCCCCCGACGGACCCCAGGAGAACCCATGAGCGACCTGCCCGAGGGCGTGCCCGTCGACGAGGACGGCCGGGTACGCCTGCAGAAGCTGCTGGCCGCCTCCGGCGTCGCGTCCCGCCGCAAGTGCGAGGAGCTGATGCTCGGCGGCGAGGTCGTCGTCGACGGCGAGGTCGTCACCCGCCTCGGCACCAAGGTCGACCCCACCACCGCGGTGATCCGGGTCTCCGGGCGGCGGCTGCCGCCGGTCTCGCCGCACGTCTACCTGGTGCTGAACAAGCCCACCGGCGTCGTCTCGACGATGTCGGACCCCCAGGGGCGGCGCACGCTCTCGGACCTCGTCGAGGACCGCCCCGAGCGCCTCTTCCACGTCGGACGGCTCGACACCGACACCTCCGGGCTGCTGCTGCTGACCAACGACGGCGACTTCGCGCAGCGGATGGCGCACCCGTCCTACGAGGTCGACAAGACCTACGTCGCCGAGGTCGAGGGCGAGGTCCACATCCGCACGGTCCGCCAGCTGATGGCCGGCGTCGAGCTCGACGACGGCCCCGTCACGGTCAGCGCCGCCCGCGTCGTCGGCGGCGACCCGCGGCACGACTCGCAGGGCAAGTCGATCGTCGAGCTGACCATCCACGAGGGCCGCAACCGGATCGTGCGGCGCCTGCTCGACCACGTGGGGCACCCCGTACGACGCCTGACCCGCACCGCGATCGGCCCCGTACGCCTGGGCAAGCAGCCCGTCGGCGCCCTGCGCGACCTCACCCACGACGAGCTCGGGGCGCTGCTCGACCGCGCGGAGATGTGACCGAGCCCGGGGACCTCGACGAGGTCGAGCAGGAGCGCTGGCTGGTCGTCGACGGGCGGCGCTGGCGGCGCCAGGACCCGGCGCTGCCGGAGGACGTCGCCGCCCGGCTGACGTCCCACCTGGGCCGGGGACGCAGCGGGACCGGTGCCGCTCGCAAGCGGGGGGACGACGAGGCCGTCGCCGCTGCGCGCCACCGCACCGGCCTGGCCAAGCACGGCCTGGGGGAGCGTGGGACGCCGTGGTGGGAGCAGTCCGACGACGAGCGGCGCGGGCGCTGGGAGCAGGCGCTCGCAGCGCTGGACGCGCTGGACGACTGACCTGCGCACGGCGCTGCCCGTCGTACGGGCGCAATTGCGCCGTTGCGACCGATTGCCCGTGGGCAACCCTGCAGGAACCACGCAATTGCGCCGTTGCGGCAACCCCGGACCGCCCGCCTGAGACGCCCGCAGCCCCCCGGCCTCCGCCCTCGCTAGCCTGGGACCCGTCCAGAGGTGGCGAGCGGAGGAGGCACGGTGTCGGTCAGGGCGGTCCGAGGGGCCACGCAGCTCGAGGAGGACGTGCGCGAGCACATGCTCGAGCGGGTCGAGGAGA
>JBBSKO010000212.1:0-4323 GCA_038256225.1 Propionibacteriales bacterium
CCTGGTGATGCAGAGCCTGGACAACTCGATCACGACCTACACCAAGCGGATCCCGGGCACCCGCAGGCGCTACATGACCTCCAAGCAGGGCCACGGCGTGCCCAACCCGACCTGGATCCCGGTCGGCAACACCGCGGTACGCCTGATGGCCGAGGTGATGGGCGGCGTCGCCGGCGGCTCGATCGGCGAGCCGTTCAACCGCCCCCTGACCGCGCACTTCATCGGCGGCTGCACCATCGGGGACTCGGCCGAGACCGGCGTCATCGACCCCTACCAGCGGATGTACGGCCACCCCGGCCTGCACGTGGTCGACGGCTCGGCGGTGACCGCCAACCTCGGGGTCAACCCGTCGCTGACGATCACCGCCCAGGCCGAGCGCGCCGTGTCGCTGTGGCCCAACAAGGGCGAGGCCGACCCGCGCCCGGCGCTGGGCGAGGAGTACGTCCGGCTCGACCCGGTCGCGCCCCGGTCGCCGGTCGTGCCGCACGACGCGCCAGGGGCGCTGCGGCTGCCGATCGTCGGGGTCTCCTGACGGCCCGGCCGCGGGTCGCGGTCACACCGCGGGTGCGTCGCCCGTCGTGCGAGTGACCGGGCACGACCGGGCACGACCGAGGGGGAGCCGTGGACGACGAGACCGATGCGTTCGAGCGGGAGCGGCCACGGCTGACCGCGATCGCCACGCGGGTGCTCGGCGACCGTGCCGGGGCCGAGGACGTCGTGCAGCAGGCGTGGCTGCGCCTGCACGCCACGGACGTCGTCGTGGAGAACCTGCCGGCCTGGCTCACGACGGTGACCACCCGGTTGTGCCTGGACCGGCTCCGGGCCCGCACGCCTGAACCCCGCGAGGACGTCGCCGCGCCGGGGACCGCGCCCGACCCCGCGGACGAGGCGGTGCTCGCCGACACCGTGGGTGCCGCGCTGCAGGTGGTGCTCGACCGGTTGACGCCCGGTGAGCGGGTCGCGCTCGTGCTGCACGACAGCTTCGGTGTCGACTTCCCGGCGGTCGCCACCGTCCTGGACACCACGCCGGCCGCGGCGCGCAAGCTGGCGTCACGCGCCCGGGCCAAGGTCCGCGGGTCCGACCCCGGCGCGCGGCCGGCCGACCGGGCCGACTGGGAGGTCGTGGACGCGTTCATGGCGGCCGCCCGGGAGGGCGACCTCGCGGGACTCGTACGGCTGCTCGCGCCGGACGCGGAGGTGGCCGCCGACAGCGCCGCGGTCCTGGCCGGGACCCCGGAGCGGATCAGCGGTCGGCGGGAGGTGGCCGCGTTCTTCGACGGCAGCGCCGCCTCGGCGCTGCCGGTCCTGCATGGGGACCGGCCCGGCGCCGCGTGGTTCCACCGCGGGCAGGCCCGGGTGCTCTTCGACTTCACCGTCACCGACGGCGTGGTGCAGGAGATCACCTTCCGCGCCGACCCGGGTGCCCTGGCGCGGCTGGTGCGCCGCGACGGGGAGCGCGAGCGGGCGTGACGCCGTCACGATTCCCGTCCGCCGGACGTCAGGGACGTGACAGCACCGACCCCCGAGCGAGGATCCGACCATGAAGACCATGACCTGCCGCCAGCTGGGCGGCCCGTGCGACCTGCCCCACCACGGGGAGACCGCCGACGACGTCATCAACGCCCAGGACGGCCACCTCAAGGAGGCGGAGCGGGCCGGCGACGCCACGCACCAGGAGGCGCGGGAGGCCATGAAGGGTCGGTGGCGACGTCCCAGGAAGTCCCTCGACTGGTACCGCGGCACCACGAAGGCCTTCGCGGCGCTGCCGGACGACTGACGCGCGTCGACCGCGCCCGGGCCGGACGCTCAGCCCAGGGCGGCCAGCAGGTCGGCCTTGGGCTTGTTGGACATCCCGGTCAGGCCGCGGTCGCGCGCCTCGGCGCGGAGCCGGGCGACGGTCCAGGACGCGTCCGGGGTGGGCCGCGCCGCGGACGTGGTGGGCTCCTCAGCGGCCACCGGGGTCTCCGGCGTCTCCGGCGCGGGCGCCGGAGCGGGCGCCGGAGCGGGCGCGGCGGACCGCTTCGCGAGCTTCTTCTCCAGCTTGGCGTTCTTCTTCTGCGCTGCCGCGGCCTCGGCGCGGGCCTCCCTGGCCTGGTCCTTCAGGGCGGCGGACTTTGCCTGGGCGCGCTCGAGCCTGCCCTCCAGCGACGCGACGGTGGCCTGGAGCTGCGTGACCTCCTTGCCCGGCTTCGCCGCCTTCGTGGACTTCGCGGACTTCGCGGACTTCGCGGACTTCGCGGCCTTCGCGGCCTTCGCGGCCTTGGCCGGCTTCGCGGACTTCTTCTTCGTGGCCATGGTGGCCTCCTCTGCTGGGGTGGAGCCCCATCATGCCGGGCCCGAGGCCCCGGACCGCCGCGTGACCCGGACGCGGTTGGTTCGTTGTGGTGGTCGTACCCGGGCCTCACACCGCTCCCTCCGGCTCCACCGGCCCCGGGTACGCCCCGGTCCCTCGTGGCGCCGGGATGCGCAGGGCCCGGCCGTACCTCCCTCCCCGGCCGGGCCCGCCTGCGTCTCCGGCCGATACGATGACGGCTCCGTCGGACCCCGTCGGACCGCACTGACCCGCACGTCGAGAGGGCCCGGATGACGCACGCGACCGACCACGACCTGGTGCTGGTGGTGGACTACGGGGCGCAGTACGCGCAGCTGATCGCCCGCCGGGTGCGTGAGGCGAAGGTCTACTCCGAGATCGTGCCGCACACGATGCCGGTCGAGGAGATGCTCGCCCGGAACCCGACGGCGGTCATCCTCTCCGGCGGGCCGTCCTCGGTCTACGAGCCGGGCGCGCCGCAGCTCGACGGGGCGCTGGTCGACGGCCGGGTCCCGGTCTTCGGCATCTGCTACGGCTTCATGGCGATGGCCGCCGCGCTCGGCGGGACCGTCTCGCGGACCGGCCAGCGCGAGTACGGGCGTACGCAGGTCTCGGTGCTCGAGCCCGGCACCCTGCTCCAGGGCGTGCCCGAGCAGCTCGTGTCCTGGATGTCGCACGGTGACGAGGTGACGATCGCCCCCGAGGGCTTCACCGTCAACGCCCGCTCGCCCCGTGCCACGGTCGCCGCCTTCGAGGACGTCGAGCGCAAGATCGCCGGCGTGCAGTGGCACCCCGAGGTGATGCACTCCGAGCACGGCCAGGCCGTCCTCGAGCACTTCCTGCACGACATCGCCGGCTGCCGCCCGACCTGGACGATGGTCAACATCGTCGAGGAGCAGGTCGAGGCGATCCGGGAGCAGATCGGCGACCGGGGCAAGGCCATCTGCGGGCTCTCCGGCGGCGTCGACTCCGCTGTCGCGGCCGCGCTCGTGCAGCGTGCGATCGGGGACCGGTTGACCTGCGTCTACGTCGACCACGGCCTGATGCGCCAGGGCGAGACCGAGCAGATCGAGCGCGACTTCGTCGCCGCCACCGGCGCCGACCTGGTCGTCGTCGACGCCGAGGAGCGCTTCCTCGGTGCGCTGGCCGGGGTCAGCGACCCCGAGGAGAAGCGCAAGATCATCGGCCGGGAGTTCATCCGCGTCTTCGAGGCCGCCGAGGTCGACGTCCTCGGCGACGCCGTGACCGGCGAGGACGCCGACACCGTCGCCTTCCTGGTGCAGGGCACGCTGTACCCCGACGTCGTGGAGTCCGGCGGGGGAGCGGGCACCTCCACGATCAAGAGCCACCACAACGTCGGCGGCCTGCCCGACGACCTGCGCTTCGAGCTCGTCGAACCGCTCCGCACGCTGTTCAAGGACGAGGTGCGGCTGGTCGGCGAGCAGCTCGGCCTCCCGGCCGACCTGGTCTGGCGCCACCCGTTCCCCGGCCCCGGGCTCGGCATCCGGATCGTCGGCGAGGTCACCAAGCATCGCCTCGACATCCTGCGCGCGGCCGACGCCATCGCCCGCGAGGAGCTCACCGCCGCCGGCCTGGACCGCGACATCTGGCAGTTCCCGGTCGTCCTGCTCGGCGACGTCCGCTCGGTCGGCGTCCAGGGCGACGGGCGCACGTACGGCCACCCGATCGTGCTGCGCCCGGTTACCAGCGAGGACGCGATGACCGCCGACTGGGCGCGCCTGCCCTACGACGTGCTGGAGAGGATCTCGACCCGGATCACCAACGAGGTCGACGAGGTCAACCGGGTCGCGCTGGACATCACCAGCAAGCCGCCGGGGACGATCGAGTGGGAGTGAGCCGGGCGGCCTGACCTGCGGACGGGACCGGCCGCCCGGCGGCCGCGCGCGTGTCCGCAACCGTCATCTCGGGGCGCCGCGAGCGTCATCTCGGCGACCTGGTCCGCTCAGTCAGAGTGCGCGGCGACGGTGGCCTCGAGGGCCCTGCCGAACGCC
>JBBSKO010000213.1:0-4315 GCA_038256225.1 Propionibacteriales bacterium
CCGGCGACGTAGCCGGCCTCGAACTTCTGGATGAGGGGGGTCTCGACGCCGCCGACGAAGCCGACGTTGTCGGTCTCGGTCTTGAGGGCCGCGGCCGCACCGACGAGGAAGGAGCCCTCCTCCTCGGCGAAGACGAGGTTCGCGACGTTGTCGGCCTCGACCAGCTCGCTGTCGATGATGGCGAAGTGGGCGTCGGGGAACTCCTCGGCGACCTTGGCCACCGCGGCCTCGTAGGCGAAGCCCACGGCGATGACCGGGTCGAAGCCGGCGTCGACGAAGGTGCGCAGGCGCTCCTCGCGGGCGGACTCGGACTCGCCGTCCTCGGCGGCCGACTCCTGCGAGTCGATGCCGTACTCCTCGATGGCCTGGTCGAGACCGGCGGCCGCGGAGTCGTTGAAGGACTGGTCGCCGCGACCGCCCACGTCGTAGGCGAGACCGACCTTGATGTCGGAGCCCGATCCGCCCTCGCTGTCGGAGCCCTCGTCGGAGGCGGTGTCGTCACCGCCACCGCCGCACGCGGTCAGGGCCAGGATGCTGGCGGAGAAAAGGGCTGCCAGCGTGGTGCTGCTGCGTCGCAAGACGCCTCCTCGGTCGATGAGACGGCACGTCCCCGGTCGACGACGGCCACCGGGAACCCTAAAGGGTGTGGATGCCGCCGAGGACCGCGCACGCCAATCGTTACCGAGGCGGAACACGACGGACACGGGTCCGGGACAGAGGTCCCGGTCGGGCCGGGACGGGGTCCCGGCCCGGGGCCTCAGGCGAGGGTCGGGTCGCCCTCGAGGTGGGCCCGCAGCGCGGTCTGGGCCATCAGGCGCGCCCCGACCCCGACGGCGCGCTCGTCGATGCGCAGGTTGCCCTGGTGGAGGTCGTAGGTCGGCCCGCCGGGCGTGCGGGTGCCCAGGCGCATCATCGCGCCCGGCACCTCGTCGAGGTACCAGCCGAAGTCCTCGCCGCCCATGCTCTGCCCGGCCACCACCCGGCCCTCCTCGCCCAGCACGTCGGAGACCGCCGCCGACAGCACGTGGTTGGCGCGCGGGTCGTTGACCACGGGCGGCACGCCGCGCAGGTAGTCGACGTGGGCGGTGACGCCGTACGGCGCGACGACGTCGCGCACCGCGTCGCGCACGATCTGCTCGCAGCCGGCCCAGGCCTCGGCGTCGAGGATCCGGACCGTGCCCGAGACCCGGCCCCGGTCGGGGATGACGTTGGGCGCGGACCCGGCGGCGACCACGCCCCACACCACGCTGACCCCCGAGCGCGGGTCCATCCGCCGCGACAGCACCGCCGGCAGCTCGGTGGAGACCTTGGCGAGGGCGAAGACGAGGTCGCCGGTGAGGTGCGGGCGCGAGGTGTGGCCGCCGGCGCCCTCGAGGCGGACCTCGACCTTGTCGGCGGCGCTGGTCAGCGGGCCGAGCCGCAGCCCCACCTGGCCGAGGTCGACCGCGGGGTCGCAGTGCAGCGCGAAGACCTGCGCGACGTCCTCGAGCACGCCCTGGCCGATCAGGTCGAGCGCTCCCCCGGGCATGACCTCCTCGGCCGGCTGGAAGAACAGCCGCACCCGCCCGGGCAGCAGGCCGCGGGTGTGGACCTCGTCGAGGGCCAGCGCGGCGCCGAGCAGGGCGGTGGTGTGCACGTCGTGGCCGCAGGCGTGGGCCACGCCCGGGACGGTGCTGGCCCAGGGGTCGGTCGTGACGTCCTCCAGGGGCAGGGCGTCCATGTCCGCGCGCAGCGCCACGACGGGGCCCTCGGCACCGAGGTCGGCGACCAGACCCGTGCCCGGGAGGAGCCGGACCTGCCACCCGGTGCGGGCGAGCCGGTCGGCGACCAGGGCGGTGGTGCGGTGCTCGTGCCGGGACAGCTCGGGGTGGGCGTGCAGGTCACGGCGCAGGTCGCGCAGCTCGTCGTCGTACTTGTGGACCACGTCCGCGACGAGGTGGACGAGGTGGGCGAGGTGGGCCGGATCGGCGGGCAGCGGCATGAGACGGCCAGGCTACCGTCGCGCGCCGACCCCTTCGTCGTACGCCGCCAGGATCCGGTCGGCCGCGACCGTCGCCGGCAGGCTGCCGTCGAGGACCTCGGCGCGGACCTCGTCGCGCACCGCGCGCACGCCGGCGGAGTGGCGCAGCCGCTGGTCGAGCTCGTCGCGCACCAGCGCCCAGGTGAAGTCCAGCTGCTGCCCGGCGCGCTTGGCGGCGAGCCCGTCGGCACCCAGGAAGTCGCGGTGCTCGTGCACGCGGGCCCACAGGTCGTCGACGCCGACGTCGTGCAGCCCCGAGCAGGTCACCACGGGCGGCGCCCACTCGCCGTGGCCGCGCACGAAGCGCAGCGCACCGGCCAGCTCGCGGGCCGCGGCCCGGGCCTCGCCCTCGCGGTCGCCGTCGGCCTTGTTGACCGCGATCACGTCGGCGATCTCCAGGATGCCCTTCTTGATGCCCTGCAGCTGGTCGCCGGTGCGGGCCAGGGTCAGGAACAGGAACGTGTCGACCATCCCGGCCACGGTCACCTCGGACTGGCCCACCCCGACGGTCTCGACGAGCACCACGTCGTACGCCGCCGCCTCCAGCACCGCCATCGCCTGGACCGTGGCCCGGGCGACCCCGCCGAGCGTCCCGGCCGCGGGCGAGGGCCGGATGTAGGCGTCGCGGTTCACCGCGAGGTGCGGCATCCGGGTCTTGTCCCCCAGCACCGACCCGCCGGTGCGGACGCTGGAGGGGTCGACGGCCAGCACCCCGACGCGGTGGCCGCCGGCGGTGAGCCGGGCACCGAGGGCCTCGATGAAGGTGGACTTGCCGACGCCGGGCACCCCCGAGACCCCGACCCGGACCGCCGGGCTGGTGACCCCGGCGCCCTCGCGGTCGGTGAGCGCGGTCATCAGCTCGCGCGCCTGCTCGCGGTGCGCGGGGCGCGAGGACTCCACCAGCGTGATCGCCTGCGACACCTGGGCACGACGACCGGCCAGGACGCCGTCGACCAGCTCGTCGACCTGCGGCCTCACGCCGCGCTCACCCCGTCACCACGTCGCGCGTCAGTGCCCGAGCTGCTCGCGCAGGCGCGCCAGCAGGTCGAGCGCCGACTCGGCGATCACGGTGCCGGGCAGGAAGACCGCGGCCGCGCCCATCTCGCGCAGCCGCGGGACGTCGTCGGGCGGGATCACGCCGCCGATCACGATCATCACGTCGGGACGGCCCTGCTCGCTGAGCGCCTCCTTGAGCGCCGGCAGCAGCGCGAGGTGCCCGGCGGCCAGCGACGAGACGCCCACGATGTGCACGTCGGCGTCGACGGCCTGCTGGGCGACCTCCTCCGGTGTGGAGAACAACGGCCCCACGTCAACGTCGAACCCCATGTCGGCGAAGGCGGAGACGACGACCTTCTGACCGCGGTCGTGGCCGTCCTGGCCCATCTTGGCCACCAGGATGCGCGGGCGGCGGCCCTCGGCCTCGTCGAACTCGGCGGTCGCGTCGAGGACCTGCTGGACCAGCGTCGAGCCCTCCCCGGAGCCGTCGCCGGCCGACTCGTCGCGGAACACGCCGCTGATCGTACGGATGGTCGCCTGGTGCCGGCCGTAGACCTTTTCGAGAGCGTCCGAGATCTCCCCGACGGTGGCCTTGGCCCGGGCGGCGTCGACGGCGAGGGCCAGCAGGTTGCCGTCCATCGAGCCGTTCTCGGCCCCCTGGTCGGCGGCGTTGGTGAGCGCCTCGAGGGTGCGGCGCACGTCGTCGTCGTGCCGCTCCTCGCGCAGCCGCTCCAGCTTGGCGATCTGCTGGCGGTAGACGTCGTCGTTGTCGACGCGGAGCACGTCGAGCTTGTCCTCCTCGGCCAGGCGGAAGGTGTTCACGCCGATCACCTTCTGGCGCCCGGAGTCGATCCGGGCCTGGGTGCGCGCGGCGGCCTCCTCGATGCGCATCTTGGGGATGCCCTGCTCGATGGCCGCGGCCATCCCGCCGGCCTGCTCGGCCTCGGTGATGTGGGCCCAGGCCCGCTCGGCGAGGTCGTGCGTGAGGCGCTCGACGTAGTAGGAGCCGGCCCAGGGGTCGATCGTGCCGGTGGTGCCGGACTCCTGCTGGAGCAGCAGCTGGGTGTTGCGCGCGATCCGGGCCGAGAAGTCGCTGGGCAGCGCGATCGCCTCGTCCAGGGCGTTGGTGTGCAGCGACTGGGTGTGGCCCTGCGTCGCGGCCATCGCCTCCAGGCAGGTCCGGCCGACGTTGTTGAAGACGTCCTGCGCCGTCAGGCTCCAGCCGGAGGTCTGCGAGTGCGTGCGCAGGCTGAGCGACTTGGGGTTCTGCGGCTCGAACTCGCGGACGAGACGGGCCCA
>JBBSKO010000214.1:0-4271 GCA_038256225.1 Propionibacteriales bacterium
CTACTTCGGGGGCATCCGGATCCCGCCGTCCACGCGGACGACCTCACCGTTCATGTACGGGTTCGTCAGGCACTCCATCACCATCGAGGCCAGCTCGTCGGGCACGCCGAGCCGCTTGGGGAACAGCACCGACTCGCCGAGCTTGGCCTTGAACGCCTCGGCGTCCTCGCCCTCGCCGTAGATCGGAGTGTCGATCAGTCCCGGGGCGACGGTGTTGAGCCGGACCCCCACCGCCGACAGGTCGCGGGCGACCGGGAGGGTCATCCCGACGACGCCCCCCTTGGAGGAGGAGTACGCCGCCTGCCCGATCTGGCCGTCGAACGCCGCCACGCTGGCCACGTTGACGATCGCGCCGCGGCAGCCGTCGGCGTCCGGCTCGTTGTGGCTCATCGCGGTCGCGGCCTGGCGGACCACGTCGAAGGTGCCGATCAGGTTGATCGCGACGACCTTGGTGAAAGCCTCCAGCGAGTGCGCCGACTCCGGCGTCCCGTCGCGGCCGACGGTGCGCTGGGCCCAGCCGATGCCGGCGGAGTTGACCACCGCACGCAACGGGGCGATGTCGGCGGCCGCGCGGACGGCGGCGGCGATCTGCTCGGTGTCGGTGACGTCGACCTGGGCGAAGACGCCCCCGATCTCGGCGGCCAGCGCCTCGCCCTTGTCGGCCTGCAGGTCGGCCACCACGACGGTGGCGCCGCGGGCGGCGAGCTGGCGGGCGGCGGCGGCACCGATGCCGGAGGCCGCGCCGGTGACGAGGGCGACAGATCCGTTCAAGTCCATGGCGGGCAGCCTAGGACCCCCTGACCTAGAGCGTGGTCGTGCCCCGCGCGAGCACGACGGCCGGCCCGGTCATCCGGACCCGACCGTCGACCACGGCGATCGACAGGGTCCCGCCCGGCACGTCCACCACGTACGCCGTGCCCTCCGGCGCGCCGTCGGCCGCGGCCGCCGCGGCCATCACCGCGCAGGCGCCGGTGCCGCAGGAGCGCGTCTCCCCCGAGCCCCGCTCGTGGACCCGGAGCGCCACGTGCCGCGGACCGCGCCGTACGACCAGCTCGACGTTGACGCCGGCGGGGTAGACCCCCGCGTCGTAGGTGGGTGCGTCCAGCGGCTGGCCGGGCGCCGAGAGGCCGTCGAGGTCCTCGCCGTCGGCGAGGAAGGCGACCGCGTGGGGGTTGCCGACGTCGACGTGGGTGGCCGACCAGGTCCGCCCGCCGAGCGAGACCTCGGTGCTGCCCAGCAGGCGGGCGGGGCCCATGTCGACGGTCAGCCGGCCGTCGTCCTCGACGGTCACGGTCTTGACCCCGTCGCGGGTGCCGACCGCGATCGGGGCGGCCGGGTCGACCAGGCCCTCCTGGACCAGGTGGAGGGCGAAGACGCGGACCCCGTTGCCGCACATCTCGCTGACCGAGCCGTCGGCGTTGCGGTAGTCCATGAACCAGGCGCCGTCCTCGGGCCGCGTGGACCGCACCACGCGGAGCACCCCGTCGCCGCCGATCCCGGCCCGGCGGTGGCACAGCGCGCGTACGCGGGTCTCCCACGCGGCCTCCTCGAGGCCGCCGTGGACGGTGCCGTCGTGGTCGGGCAGGAGCACGAAGTCGTTCTCGGTGCCGTGGCCCTTCAGGAACGGGTAGGGCGCGCTCACGAGTAGAGCCCCTCGGCGTAGGACGGCCCGTAGTAGGCGTCGAGCTCCTCGACGGTGCGTCCGTCGGGCTCGAGGGCGTGGGCGAGGACGGCCCGGCGGGGCACCCGCGCCTCGGGCTCCCAGGTGGTGGGGTCCCACAGCCCGGAGCGCAGGAACGCCTTGGAGCAGTGGAAGAACACGTCCTCCACCGCGACCTCGACGGCCAGCAGCGGGCGGTGGCCGCGCACCTCGAGGTCGTCGAACCAGGGGGCGTCGCTGACCAGCCGGGCGCGGCCGTTGACGCGCAGGGTGTCGCCGCGGCCGGGGATGACGAAGAGGAGCCCGACGTACGGGTTCTCCAGCACGTTGCGGTAGCCGTCGACGCGCCGGTTGCCGGGCCGCTCGGCCACCGCGACGGTCCGCTCGTCCACGACGTGCGCCAGCCAGCCGGCGGGGTCGCCCTTGGGGGACGCGTCGCAGCGGCCGTCGGCGTCGGCGGTCGCCAGCACGCAGAACGGGGACGCGGCCAGCCAGTCCCGGTCCACGTCGGTCAGCGCGTCGCGACCCTTGTCCCGGGCGCGCGCGCTCGGCTCGCCGACCAGGGCGACCAGGTCCTCGAGGGTGTCGACGGTGCGGGTGCTCACGGGCCCACGGTAACCGCGGCGACGGCGTCCAGCGCCACCGAGAGACGGTCCGGGTCGTCGTGGTCCACCCAGGTGATCCGCGGGTCCTTGCGCCACCAGCCCAGCTGGCGGCGGGCGAAGCGGCGGGTGGCGAAGACCGTGCGCTCCACGGCCTCGGCGCGGGTCAGCTCGCCGGCGAGGTGGGCGGCGGCCTCGGGGTAGCCGATCGCGCGGGAGGCGGTCTGGCCCTCCGCCAGTCCCTGGTCGAGCAGACGTCGCACCTCGTCGAGCAACCCTGCGTCGTACATCTGCTCCACGCGGCGGGCGATCCTGGCGTCGAGGACGGGACGGTCGATCGCGAGGCCGACCTGGACCGTGGCCGGGTCGACGTACGTCATCGCCGGCAGCGTGGCGGTGTAGGAGCGCCCGGTCAGCTCGCCGACCTCGAGCGCGCGGACGACGCGGCGGCCGTTGGCCGGCTCGATCGTGGCCGCGGCCGCGGGGTCCAGGTCGGCCAGCTGGGCGTGCAGCGCGGGGGCGCCGACCTCGTCGAGGCGCCGCTCCCAGCGGGCGCGGACGGCGGGGTCGGTCCCGGGGAAGTCGAAGCGGTCGAGCACCGCGCGCGTGTAGAGCGCCGAGCCGCCGACCAGCACGGGCACCGCACCGCGGGCGCGCACCTCGGCGATCGTCCGGCGGGCGAGCACCTGGAACGCGGCGACGTTGGCGGGCTCGGTGACGTCGAGCAGGTCGAGCAGGTGGTGGGGCACCCCGCGCCGCTCGTCGGGGGCCAGCGTGGCCGTGCCGACGTCCATCCCGCGGTAGAGCTGCATGGCGTCGGTGTTGACCACCTCGCCCCCCAGCCGCTCGGCCAGGTCGAGGGACAGACCGGTCTTGCCTGCCGCCGTCGGGCCCACCACAGCGACGATCGGGGGGAGGGCCATGTCGGTAGTCTGGCAAGCGTCGGCCCCGATCACGGGGTCGCAGCCACCAGGAGGACCGATGAGCTTTCTCGACGACGCGAAGAAGAAGCTGACCAGGGCCGTCGACCAGCACGGCGACAAGATCTCCCAGGGGATCGACAAGGCCGCTGCGGCTGCCGACAAGCGCACCGGTGGCAAGCACGGCGACAAGATCGGCAAGGCGAGCGTCAAGGCCAAGGAGGCCCTGGAGAAGCTCGAAGGGAAGAACGACGACGGCCGCGGCCCGGGCTCGACCGGCCCCGGCGGCCCCACGGGTCCGACCGGTCCGACCGGCCCCACGGGTCCCCGCCCGTGAGCGGCAACGGCTCGACCAGCGACCCCACCATCGACCCGGAGGACGGCACCAGCACCACGCCGGCCACCGAGGCCGACGACGCCCCGCCCGACCCGGCCGCGACGGGCACCCCTCCCGGCGAGCACTCCAGCGAGCTGCCCGGCGACAACGACGGCGACCCCACGCCCCCCGACCAGGAGGCCAACGCCGAGGAGTCCGAGCAGGGCCAGCCCTCCCAGTGAGCGGGGCGACGCACGGCCGCTTCGTGGTCGTGCCGGCCGCCTACGTCTTCCTGCTCCGCGACGCGCCGGGCGGCACCGAGGTGCTCCTGCAGCTGCGCCGCGGCACCGGGTTCATGGACGGGCACTGGGCCGCCGCGGCGGCCGGCCACGTCGAGCGCGGCGAGACCGCCGACGGTGCGGCGCGCCGCGAGGCGCGGGAGGAGATCGGCGTCGAGGTCGGCGAGCTGACCTTCGTCACCGCCATGCAGCGCACCCGCGGCGGGGAACCGATCGACGAGCGGGTCGACTTCTTCTTCTCCACCCGGGACTGGCACGGCGAGCCGTCCCTGCAGGAGCCGGACAAGTCGGCCGGGTTGCGCTGGTGCGCGCTCGACGGGCTCGACGACCTGCCCGACCCCGTGGTGCCGCACGAGCGGCACGTCCTCGCTAGCCTGCATGCGGGCGCTGTCGCGCCCTACACGACCTTCGGGTTCCACCCCGATCTTCTCGAGGAGAACGTATGAACAGCCAGGCCCCCGGCCCCAAGCCCGA
>JBBSKO010000215.1:0-4260 GCA_038256225.1 Propionibacteriales bacterium
GAAGCAGGGCGACGTGCGGGTCAGGGGGCCGTTGCGGGTGACGGCCCACCGGGCGTACGCCGCGTCGACCGCCGGGAGGTCGGCGCCCGTCGCGCGGCGCACCGTCGTGGCGGCCGGCGCCCGGACCGACGCCAGGGCCGCGGTGGGCAGGTCGACGTGGTCGAGCGAGCCGACCACCTCGTAGCCCAGGCTCCGGTAGATGCCCGGCGCGGTCGGGAACAGGGTGGACACGGCCTGGCCGTGCTCGGCCAGCGCCTCGGCCAGCACCCCGCGAAGCAGGCCCCGTCCGCGGTGCTCCGCGGCGACCGCGACGCCGGCGATCCCGCAGGTCGCGACCTCCCGGCCGTGCCAGAAGGACGCGTCGTGCCGGGCGGTGGCCTTGGCGACCAGGCGTCCGTGGTCGAAGGTGCCCCAGGTGGTCGTGCCGGGGGCCGGGAAGTCACCGGCCACCGGGTCGTCGCCGGGTTGCGGATTCCCGAACGCCTCGTGCCCCAGCTCCGTCGAGGAGGTCGTGTCGTCGGCGGTCAGCGGGCGGGTCTCGAGCACGGCCCGACGCTAGCCGAGGTGACGCTCGCGGGCAGCCGAGATGACGCTCGCGGCGCCCCGAGGTGACGGTTCCGGACACCTCAGCCCCGTCGCGGGTGCCGTCCCGCGCCCTCGCCGCGGGCGTAGCGCCGGCCCGGGTCGCGCGCCCGGTCGTCGTACGCCGCCCGCAGCTCGCCCAGCCACCTGCTGAGCCCGGGCTCGACGAACCCACCACCGCGCACGACGACGAACACCCACCCCTCGCGGACCATCGCCGCCCGGCGTCCCTCGTCGTCCTCCTGCGACTGCTCGTCGCCGTGGACGTCGGCGCCGTCGTACTCCAGCGCGATCCGCCGGCGTCGGTCGGCGAGGTCGAGGCGCGCCCACCCGTACCCCTCGACCCAGGTGTCGACCTGCGGCTCGAGGTCGGTGAACCCGTGGTCGTGCGCGGTCAGGCGCAGCCAGGACTCGCGGGGGGACTCGGCGCGGGGGTCGATGCGTGCGACGAGCTCGCGGTACTGCGTGACGCCGCGCCGGCCGGCGAAGCGGGCGACCATCGGCCGGTGCGCCTCGGCGTCGACCTGGTGCAGGCGGGCGAAGGCGTCGAGCGCCGCCATCGCGTCGCCGCGGCCCCACCGGCAGGCGAGGTCGGCCGCCGTACGCAGCGGCGTGGTGACCGCGACCCCGTGCACCCGGGTGACCTCGTCCGGGGCGACCGTGCGTCGGCACCCGTCGGCGTCGCCGCGGCGGGTGGCCCGTCGCCCGGCGACCGAGGCCACGTCGAGCACGTCGGGCCCACGCCCCGGGCGGCCGGGACCGACGTCGACCCCGTGCAGCCACGCCGCCGAGTAGTCGCAGACGACCTGCCCCGGACCCAGCACGAGCGCGGCCGCCTGGGCGCGCACGAGCAGGGAGTCCTCCACCTCGCCGCGCACCCCGACCCCGCGCAGCACGCGGCGGACCGTCCCGCGCGTCACGAGACGGCGTACGGAGCGCGGGTCGCGACCCAGGGCGGGGTCGGTGAGCAGGAACGGCGTCCACGGCAGGTTCTCCATGTCCCTGGTATGCCGCACCGAGGGTCCTCGGGAGAACCCCGTGCGGGCGACCTGTGGAGAACCCTGTCCGGAACCGTCATGTGGACGCGCCGCGAGCGTCACCTCGGCTGTCCGCGAGCGTCATCTCGGCTAGAGGTCGTCGGCGGCGATGACCTCGTCGGGCCGTGCGGGCAGCTGGGTGTCGATGAAGTCGCGGGCGGTCTCGAAGATGTCGACCTCGCGCCCGGCCTGCTCGGAGAGGTACCACCGGTGCTCGAGCACCTGGTGGAACAGCTCGGCCGGCTGCAGCTTGCCCCGCCGGTCGGCCGGCACCATCGCCATCAGCGGCTCGTAGACCTCGGCGAGCCACCGGTTCGCGACCAGGCTGCGGTCCTCACGGCCCAGGTCGTGGAAGGCGGTGTACGCCGCGATGTCGTTGAGCATCCGCCGGGCCTGCGCGTCCTCGACGTCGAGGCCGGTGAGCCCGCGCAGCTCGCGGCAGTGGTGCCCGAGCTCGACGACCTGGGGCTGGATCCGGACGGTGTCACCGTCGAAGTCGGTGACGATGTCGAGCTCCTCGACGTCGAAGCCGAGCTCGTTGAGCCGCTCGATGCGCCGCTCGATGCGCCAGATCTCCTCGAGCGAGAACTCCTCGGCGCCGGTCAGCTGGTCCCACAGCGCGGTGTAGCGCTCCTGCAGCATCGCGACGACCTCGTGCGGGCGCAGGTCGGCGTCGACGGCGCCGCTGGCCTGCAGGTCCAGGAGCTCGGCGAACACGTTCTCGGTGGCCACGGTGACGTCGTACTCGCGCATCCCGCGCGACAGCTGCTCGCGCAGCTCACCGGTCTCGGCGTCGACCAGGTACGCCGCGAACCCGCCGGCGTTGCGTCGGAACAGCACGTTCGACAGCGACACGTCGCCCCAGTAGAAGTCGGCGAGGTGCAGCCGCACCAGCAGCACCACGAGCGCATCGACCAGCGAGGGCAGGTTGTCGGCGCGCAGCCCGTGGGCGAACAGGCTCCGGTAGGGCATCGAGAAGGACAGGTGCTGGGTCACCAGCGCGGCGGGGAGCTCCTCACCGGCGGCGTCGGTCCGTCCGGTGACCACGCCCTGCGGCATCACCGCAGGCAGCCCGAGCCGCTGCAGGTCGCGCAGCAGGCGGTACTCCCGGAAGGCGATCGCCTCGACCGTCTCCTTGACCGCGTACGTCTGCCCGCGCAGCCGCACGATCCGCACCACGTGGCGCGACAGCCCGCGCGGGAGCGGCACGACGTAGTCGTCAGTCCACTCCTCCAGCGGCGTGCTCCAGGGCAGCGAGATCACCGCGGGGTCCGGCCGGTGGGCCACGATGTGCAGCGCCATGGGTGAAGCCTAGGCCCCGGCGGACGGCGTACGGGGCCGACGAGGCGCCGGAGCTGTCACGTCGAGGCGCCGCGAGCGTCATCTCGGCTGTCCGGGAGCGTCATCTCGGCTAGCCCAGGACGGTGCAGCTGCTGGCGTCGTTGACCTCGCGCACCCGGCTGAAGGCCGAGAGGTCGATCTTGAGGCCGGTGTGCTCGCCGACGTAGGTCACCGGGCTCGCGTCGTGGTCGTGGCCGTGCTCGACCGCGTCGACGATCGCGGCCAGGAAGCGGCCGGCGATCGGGGCGTTCTTGAACTGGTTGCCACTGGTGCCCATCGCCACGTAGAAGCCGGGGGCGTCGGTGCGGTCGTAGATCGGGGTCCAGTCGTCGGCGACGTCGTAGACGCCGACCACGCCGGAGGGCCGGTTCGGCATCGTCAGGTCGGGCAGCCGGCGCGCGGCCCGGGTCACCTGCGCCTCGTACCGCTCCAGCGACACGTGCTCGTCGACCGCGTCGATCCCGGCGGCGCCGCCCTCGACCCACTCCATCGGGTCGCAGTCCGGCTCGCTGCCGCCGACGACCCACGCCCCGCTCGGGCCGGGACGCATGTAGGTCCCGAGGTCCAGGTCGAAGACGCCCGGCGCCGGGTCCTCGCGCCCGTCCCACGCGACCGGTCGGGCGACCTGGTGCACCTCCTGGCGCAGCGGGCGCACGCCGACGGTGAACTCTGCGCCGACCCCGGCCAGGGTGTTGAAGGCGCCCGACCACGGCCCGGCGGCGTTGACCACGACCGGCGACTCGACCCGGCGGCCGTCGGCCAGCACCAGCACCCAGACCTCGCCGGCGCGCTCGCAGGAGACGACCTCGGCGCGGTAGGCGGTGCGCGCGCCGTGCAGCCGCGCGGCGTACGCCAGGTTGTCCGCGGCCAGCCGCGGGTCGTCCATGTAGCCGGCGTCGGGGGTGTAGATCGCGCCGAGCCGCTGGTCGGTCTCCTCCCAGAAGGCGTCGTCGGTGACCGGCTTGTTGGGCCAGTACGCCCCGACGTCGAGGTGCGGGAAGCGCGCCGCGAGGGCGTCGGTGTCGAGGTGCTCGAACGGCACGCCCACCGCCCGCAGCAGCTCCTGGCTGTGGTCGCTCGGCACCGCCGGCACGTCGAGGTGCAGCATCCCGGTGCGGTGGAACGCCGTCAGCGCGGGCGGGTCGGCCAGCGGCTCGAGGGCCGGCAGGCCGAGGTGGTCGGCCCACGCCTCCCACATGAACTTGGCCTCCCACGACGTCGCGGTGGTGTCGAAGGTCGAGTAGAGGAAGCGGATCACCGCGCTCGAGGCCGACGTCGACCCGTGACCGGGCCCGGCCGC
>JBBSKO010000216.1:0-4241 GCA_038256225.1 Propionibacteriales bacterium
ATCCCGACCTGCTCGATCGCGGCGAGCGTCGCCGAGACCACCGTCCGCAGTCCCGTCTCGTCACCGACCAGGCGGACCTGGACGCGGTCGTCGCCGATCGGCTCGAGCGCGACCCCGCCGTGCGCGCGCACGACCGGGCTGTCCAGGGGCGCGAGGGCGTCGGTGACCGCCGCGGCCAGGCGCCGGGCGTCGCGCGGGGTGAGGTTGCCCAGGGGGGTCACGGGCAGCAGGACCAGGGCCGGGTCGAGGAGGTCGAGCGGCGCGGGCCCGGCGATCGTGGTGCGGGAGCGCCCGAGCAGGCGCCCGACCCCACCGCCACGAGCCGGTGTCAGCGCCCGGAGGTCCCGCAGCACCCCCGCGGCCTCGTCGACCAGGTCGCGGGGCGGGACGACGGCGAGGTGGAGCAGCACGTCGGCAGGCTAGACGCCGCCGGCGGGCGGTGGTCCGGAACGCAGCAGAAGGGTGCCAGCATCGGGTGATGGACCTCGACCGGCTGCAGGCGACGCTGCACGGACGGCCCGACCCGGCCTCGCACGACTGCGCCGACGCGATCAGCCGCGGCGCCCGCCCCGAGACGTTCCCGGGGCGGCCGACGACCGCGAACCTGCTCACGATCTACCGGCGCCGCGCGGCGCACGTGGCCGCCGTCGGCGTCGAGCACGCCGGCTTCGACCGCGCCGTCGAGGACCTCGCGGCCTCCGGCGAGCAGACGGTCCGCCTGGCGCCGGTCGTCGACGACGCCGCCGGACGCCACCACCTGCTCTTCCTGGCATCCGACACCGACGACATGGTCGCCTGCCTGTGGGTGCGACAGCGGGCCTGAGCGGACCCAGCGGCAGGCAGGGCAGGATCGGCCCCGTGGACCACCTCGTCGACCCCGCCGCCGCCGGCCCCCAGGACCCCGCCGCGCGCTGGCACTTCAGCCACGTCGTCCGCAGCCGCGGGCTGCTCCTCTGCTCCGGCGTCACCGGCGTGCTCGCCGACGGCACCGTCGACCCCGATCCGACGACCCAGTTCCGCGAGGCGTTCACGCACCTCGACGCGGCCCTGGCCGTCGCGGGTGCGACCACGGCCGACCTGGTCGAGCTCACCAGCTACCACGTCGGGCTGCGGGCGCACTTCCTGGCGTTCGCCGCGGTCAAGGACGAGCACGTGCCGGGGCCGTACCCCGCCTGGTCGGCGATCGGCGTGGCCGAGCTCGTGGTGCCGGGCACGCTGGTCGAGATCCGCGCGGTGGCCGAGGACCCGCTGGGCCGGGCCTAGTCGAAGTCCGTGCCGCGGCTGACGTCCTCCCAGGCGTCCAGGTCCGCGCGCAGCGCGTCCAGCGCCCCGCGGATGCCGTCGGAGGCGTCGTTGCCGAGCACGAGCAGGTACGGCGCCCGCCCCGACTCGACGACGTCGACCAGCGCCCTCGCCGCCTTGGCCGGGTCACCGGGCTGGGTGCCGTCGGTCGGGTCGTTCTCGCGACGACGGCGGCCCGCGGTGTCGGCGTAGTCGTCGATCGGCACGGCCGACTGCGTCAGCGACCGGCCGGAGAAGTCGGTCCGGAAGGCGCCGGGCTCGACGACCATGGCGGTGATCCCGAGGGGGGCCACCTCCTTGCGCAGCGAGAGCGTGAGCGCCTCGACGGCGGCCTTGGCTGCGGCGTAGTAGCCGGAGCCCTCCGGGCAGATCCGGGCACCGATCGACGAGAGGTTGACGACCGTGCCCGAGCGGCGGGCGCGCATCCCGGGCAGGACGGCCTGCGTCAGGCGCACGGTGCCGTGGACGTGGGTGTCGAAGAGGCGCAGCACGTCGTCGTGGTCCCCCTCCTCGAGGGCGGAGCGGTAGCCGTACCCAGCGTTGTTGACGAGGACGTCGACGCCGCCGAAGCGCTCGTCGGCCGCGGCGACGGCCGCGGCGACCTGGGCGTTGTCAGTGACGTCGAGCGCCACCGCGAGCACCTGGTCGGGGTGGGTGTCGGCCAGGTCCTGGACCGAGCCGACGTCACGCGCGGTGACGACGACCCGGTGGCCGCGGTCGAGGGCCTCCAGGGCGAACGCCCGCCCGAGCCCGGTCGAGCATCCGGTGATGAACCACGTGGTCATGGTCTGTCCCTCCTGGTCGGTGGAGCGACCCGGTGGGGCCGCTGCAGCCACGACGGTAGGAGTCACCCCTGCGTCGGGACTGTCCGGGGCCCTCCCGGTGTTGTGCCTCTGGACAGGCCGACGGACACGCCGGTGGCCGACCACCCCGACCCCCTCCCGGAGGCCCTCGTGATCGCCACGACACCCGTACCGTCCGCCCGCCCCGCGACGGTGAAGACCGTCACCCACCTCGAGCCCGCCGCACCCCGGCGCCGGCCGGGCCGGTCGGTGACGTCGCTGAGCACCCGCCGCACCCTGCGTACGGCCCCCGCCCCGTTCCGGATCGGCAGCATCGAGGTCGCCGGCCACGACGAGGAGCGCTGCGAGCACCGCTCGGGGTCGCTGCGGTGCGTGCGCGGCCCGCACCTCGGAGCGCCCCAGGCGCACGTCATGGTCGCCGGCGCACCGGACCCCCACCACGTCGCCGAGGTCGTCGCGGACGCCGTCGCGGACGCCGCCGCGGAGGTCGTCGCCGCCCCGGCGCCCCTACGGTCCGCCGTCTGCTGCAGCTGACACCACCGCCCCCCACGCACGACAGAGCCCGGCCGCCCCTCTCGGGGCGACCGGGCTCTGCAGCGTGCAGGACCGTCAGGCGCGGGCGTCCGCCACGTCGTAGCGGTCGGCCATCATGACCTTGTCCCAGGCCTTGACGAAGTCGCGCACGAACTTCTCCTGCGCGTCGTCGGAGGCGTAGACCTCGGCGACCGCGCGCAGCTCGGAGTTGGAGCCGAACACCAGGTCGTTGCGGGTCCCGGTCCAGACGACCTCGTCCGAGCCGTGACGGCGGGCCTCGAAGGAGTCGCGGTCGTCGCCGACCTGGCTCCACTCGAGGTCCATGCCGAGCAGCGTGCGGAAGAAGTCGTTGGTGAGCACTCCCTCGCGCTCGGTGAGGACACCGGCCTTCGAGCCGCCGGTGTTGGCCCCGAGCACCCGCAGGCCGCCGACCAGGACGGTCAGCTCCGGGGCGCCCAGGCCGAGCAGGTTGGCCCGGTCGACCAGCAGGAACTCCGCCGGCAGCATCTGGCCCTTGCCGAGGTAGTTGCGGAAGCCGTCGGCGGTGGGCTCGAGCCACGCCATGGAGGCCTCGTCGGTCTGCTCCTGCGTCGCGTCGGTGCGGCCCGGGGTGAACGGCACCGTGACGTCGTGGCCGCCGTCGCGGGCGGCCTTCTCGACGCCGGCGGCACCGGCCAGCACGACCAGGTCGGCCAGCGAGATCCGCGCGCCGCCCGCGGCGTTGAACTCGTCGCGGACGCCCTCGAGCACCCGCAGCGCCTGCGCGAGCTCCTCGGGGTCGTTGACCGCCCAGCCGCTCTGCGGGGCGAGGCGGACGCGGGCGCCGTTGGCGCCGCCGCGCTTGTCGCTGTTGCGGAAGGTCGAGGCGGAGGCCCACGCGGTCGAGACCAGGCGGGAGACCGACAGGCCGGACGCGAGCACCTTCTCCTTCAGCGCCGCGACGTCGGCGTCCGAGACCAGCTCGTGGTCGACGGCCGGCACGCGGTCCTGCCAGACGAGCTCCTCGGTCGGGACCTCCGGGCCGAGGTAGCGCTGGATCGGGCCCATGTCGCGGTGGGTCAGCTTGAACCAGGCCCGGGCGAAGGCGTCGGCGAACGCGTCGGGGTCCGCCCGGAAGCGGCGCCCGATCTCCTCGTAGACGGGGTCGACCTTGAGCGCCACGTCGGTGGTGAGCATCGTCGGCGGGCGCGAGAGCGAGCCGTCCTCGGGGTCGGGCACCGTGTTGGCGGCCGCACCGCCGGAGGGCTGCCACTGGTGGGCGCCGCCGGGGCTCGTGGTGAGCTCCCAGTCGAGGTCGTAGAGGTTCTCGAGGTACTTCATCGACCACTGCGTGGGCGTCTGGGTCCAGGTGACCTCGATGCCGCTGGTGATCGCGTCGCGGCCCTTGCCGGACTTGAAGGTGCTGCGCCAGCCGAGGCCCTGCTCGGTCAGGTCCGCGCCCTCGGGCTCGGGCCCGATGTGCGGCTCGGGGTCACCCGCGCCGTGGGTCTTGCCGAAGGTGTGGCCACCGGCGATGAGGGCGAAGGTCTCCTCGTCGTTCATCGCCATCCGGCCGAAGGTCTCGCGGATGTCGCGGGCCGAGGCCAGCGGGTCCGGGTTGCC
>JBBSKO010000217.1:0-4241 GCA_038256225.1 Propionibacteriales bacterium
GCAGGCGCCGCCAGTCCCACTCCTTGCGGATCGAGGAGGCGAACCCGAGCTCCAGGATCGCGTTGAACGACTCGTCGGCGGTCGCGAGCACCGCGCCCAGCAGGCGGTCCAGCTCGGGCAGGTCCGTCGGGTCGGCGGGGCCGTCCGCCCCCTGCGCGGCGTCGAGCACGCCCAGCGGCAGCCGGCCGTCGAGGTAGATGTCACCGTGGTGGTCCAGCGCGAAGGCCGCACCGAAGGTCTTCAGGTTGCGCTCCAGCAGCCACCGGTAGACCCGCTCGTGCGCCTCGTCGGGCTGACGGCAGACGAACGCGTGCACGCCGAGCGCGTGCACGCCCACGTCGAGACGTACCGGCGTCTGCAGCTTCCGCTCGCCGGGCAGCGCGAAGGAGAACCCGCCGACGGCGGTCTCGGTGTGCTCCAGCTCGTTGGCCTGCAGGTACGCGCGCAGCGTCGCGGCCCGGCGCTGCTGGTCCGGTGTCATTGACGCCGGCACGTCCCCGAGCCCGTCGGGCGGCTGGTCGGGCGGCTGGTCGGGCGGCTGGTCGGTCGGCTGGTCGGGCGGCTGGTCGGTCGGGTCGCTCACGTGCCCGAGCCTCGCATGAGGGTGCGCGCCCGGTCGTAGGCCTCGAGGGTGCGGCCGGCGGTGGCCTCCCAGGAGAACTCGCGCGCCTGGGCCAGCGCCCCCGCGCCGAGCGCCTCGATCCGGGCGGGGTCGGCCAGCAGCCGCTCGAGGGTGTCGGCCCAGCGGACGGGGTCGTGGCCCTCGACCAGCAGCCCGCTGACGCCGTCGCGGACCACGGTGGGCAGCCCGCCGACGGCGGCGGCGACCACGGGCGTGCCGCAGGCCTGGGCCTCGGCCGCGACCAGCCCGAAGGACTCGTTGTAGGAGGGGACGGCGACGAGCGTCGCGGCGGCGTACCACCGGGCCAGGTCGGTCTGCGCGACCGGCGGCACGAACCGCACCACGTCGGAGATGCCGAGCTCGTGGGCGAGCTGGACCAGGCTGGCCGGGCGGTCCAGGCCGCTACCGGACGGGCCGCCGACGACGGGGACCACGAGGTGCCCGCGCAGGCCGGGGCGGCGCTCGAGCACGTGCGCGACGGCGCGCAGCAGGACGTCGGGTGCCTTCAGCGGCTGGATCCGGCCCGCGAAGAGCAGCACGGTCGCATCCGCGGGGAGGCCGAGGTCGCGGCGTACGGCGGCCGGGTCGCGCGGGGTGAAGGTGTCCAGGTCGACGCCGGGGTAGACGACCTCGACCCGGCCGGGGTCGGCGTCGTAGAGGTTGATCAGCTGCTTGGCCTCGAGGTCGGTGTTGGCCACGAGCACGTCGGCGGCGTCGACCACCTGCTCCTCGCCGATCACCCGCGCGGCGGGCTCGGGGGTGTCGCCGGCGGCCATCGCCTCGTTCTTGACCTTGGCCATCGTGTGCATCGTGTGCACCAGCGGCACGCCCCAGCGGTCCCGGGCCAGCGCGCCGACCTGGCCGGAGAGCCAGTAGTGGGAGTGCACGACGTCGTAGTGCCCGGACGGCTGGGCGGCCTCGGCGCGCAGCACCTCGCGTGCGAAGACGCACAGCTGACCGGGCAGCTCGTTCTTGGTCAGCCCCTCGAACGGGCCGGCGTGGATGTGGCGCACCACCACGCCCGGGTCGACGGCGACCGCCTCCGGCAGCGCCGAGCTCGTGGCGCGGGTGAAGATGTCGACCTCGACGCCCTGGCGGGCCAGGCGCCGCGACAGCTCGGTGACGTAGACGTTCATCCCGCCGGCGTCGCCGGTGCCGGGTTGGTCCAGCGGGGAGGTGTGCAGGCTGACCATGGCCACACGGCGTACTGCCGGGGTCGTCACGTCGCCTGCACCTCCTCCGTCCCGGGTCGCTCGCCCGGGCACCTCCGTCCAACCCTCACCCGCCGCACCGCATTCCCCCACCCCCTCCACAATGGGCTCATGGAGACCACCACACCCCTCGCCGTCGTCACCGGAGCCAGCAGCGGGATCGGGGCCGCCACCGCCCGCACCCTGGCCGCCGCCGGCTACCACGTCGTGTGCGCCGCCCGCCGGGCCGAGCGCGTCGAGGAGCTGGCCCGCGAGATCGGGGGCACGGCCGTGACCTGCGACGTCACCGACGAGGACCAGGTCGCCGCGCTGGCGGCCCAGGTCGGGCCGCGACTCGACGTCCTGGTAAACAACGCCGGCGGCGCCTTCGGGATGACTCCGGTCGCCGAGGCGGACTCCGCGCAGTGGCGCGCGATGTACGAGGTCAACGTGATCGGTCTGATGCAGGTCACCCGCGCCCTGCTGCCGGCCCTGCTGGCCTCGGGCGCCGGCACGATCCTCAACGTCGGCTCGACCGCCGGCCGGATCGCCTACGAGGGCGGCGCCGGCTACACCGCCGCCAAGCACGGCACCCAGGTGGTGACCGAGACGCTGCGCCTGGAGCTGTTCGACCAACCGGTCCGCGTCCTGGAGATCGCCCCGGGCATGGTCCGTACCGACGAGTTCAGCGCGGTCCGCTTCGACGGCGACCAGGCCCGGGCCGACGCCGTGTACGCCGGGGTGCCCGACCCGCTGAGCGCCGAGGACGTCGCCGACGCGATCGGGTGGATGGTCACCCGTCCCGCCCACGTCAACGTGGACAGCCTCGTCATCAAGCCCCGCGCGCAGGCCGCGCAGCACAAGGTCCACCGCGTCTGAGTCGCCGTACGGCCGCCTCCCCGCCGCGAGCGTCATCTCGAGGCGCCGCGAGCGTCATCTCGGCTGTCCGCGAGCGTCATCTCGGCGGGGGTGGCATGATCCGCCCGTGCAGACCATCGGACTGATCGGCGGGATGAGCTGGGAGAGCAGCTCGGTCTACTACGAGATGCTCAACCGGGGGGTGCAGCAGCGGCGCGGCGGGCTCAGCTCGGCGCGGACCGTGCTGGCCTCGGTCGACTTCGCCGAGGTCGACGCGCTCCAGCGCGCCGAGCGCTGGGACGACGTCGCCGAGGTGCTGGCGACCGCCGCGAAGGGCGTCGAGCGGGCCGGCGCGGACTTCCTGATGCTGTGCACCACGACCTTCCACCGCGTGGCCGACCAGGTCGCCGACGCGGTCGACATCCCGGTCCTGCACCTCGCCGACGTGGTGGCCGACGCCGTCCGCGCCCGGGGCTTCGACGAGATCGGGTTCGTCGGCACCTCGCTGTCGATGTCGCGCACCTTCTTCCTCGACCGGCTCCGCGGCCACGGGCTCACGGTGCACGTGCCCGAGGCGCACCACCACGAGGAGCTCGACGCGATCATCTACGGCGAGCTGATCCACGGCCGCGTCCTGGACTCCTCGCGGCGCACCGTCGTCGGGCTGGTCGAGGAGCTGTGGGACGCCGGCGCCGGCGGGGTGGTGCTCGGCTGCACCGAGCTCGAGCTGCTCGTGCGCCAGGCCGACGCCGAGCTGCCGCTCTTCCCGTGCACCTCCCTGCACGTCGCCGCCGCGCTCGACCGCGCCCTGGCCTGACCCGGCCCGGACACCGGCCGACCCGGGTGGGTCCTACTGCGGCGCCGGCTCCTGCGTGCGACGCCCCAGCGTGGCGATGGCCAGCAGGATCAGCACCGACCCCAGCACCCCGGCCGGGCTCAGCCGCTCGCCGAGGAACGCGACCGCGAGCAGCACCGCCGTCACCGGCTCGAGCAGGCTGGCCACCACGGTCGTGCCGCTCGACGTGGTGCGCAGCCCGGTGAACAGCAGCGCGTAGGCGACCGCCATCGTCACCACGCCGAGGTAGACGATCCAGGCCCACGACGCCAGGTCCGCGGTCAGCACCGGCTCCCCGCGCAGCAGCGGCAGCCCCAGCCCGAGGGGCAGCAGGACACCGGCCGCCACGACCATCGTCGCGGTGGTCATCGTGAGGGTGTCGAGGCGCCGCGAGAGCGGGGCGCCGACCTCGGCGGAGAACCCGTACGCCGCACCGGCGGCGAGCGCGGCCAGGACCCCGACGACCGGGCGCGAGCCGACCGGGCCCTCGCTGCCGGCCAGGCCGACCAGCAGCAGCCCGACCACGGCGACCACCACGGTGGCCAGCGCGCCGGCCGCCGGCGGCCGGCGCTCGCGGACGCTGCCCACCACCAGCAGCAGCGCCGGGGCGAACCCGAGGCACACGACCGTGGCGATGCTGACCCCCGCCCAGAGCACGGCGACGAAGAACAGCTGCTGGAAGGTCGCGGTGAGCACGCCGACCGCCACCACGCGGCGCCACTGCGGCCGGGCCAGC
>JBBSKO010000218.1:0-4213 GCA_038256225.1 Propionibacteriales bacterium
CCGGTCGGCTCGCCGACGACCACGGGCACACCGCCGCGTTCGCGGTCACCGTGACGGCCTGCGCCTCCGCTGCGCTGCTGACCACCGTGGCCCGGCGCCGGCTGCACGCCGCGGTCGCGCAGGCGGACGCCACGGGTCGTCCCGAGCCGGCTCCGGCCGGTCGGCCGGGCTAGACCCCCAGCCGCGCCGGGAGGGTCTCCCAGCCGCGCAGGATCCGGGTGGGCCGGCGCCGGGCGCCGCGCTCGAGCACCAGGTCGGGGAAGCGGTCCAGCACCGTGCGCAGCCCGACCTCGCCCTCCATCCGGGCCAGGGCAGCGCCGAGGCAGTAGTGCCGGCCGGCCGAGAACGACACGTGGTCGCGGGCGTTGGCCCTGCCGACGTCGAAGCGGTCCGGGTCGGCGAAGACCGAGGGGTCGCGGTTGGCGCCGGCGAGCAGGCAGGTGACCACCGACCCGCGGGGCACCGGGACCCCAGCGACCTCGGTGTCGCGGCGGGCGACGCGGCCCGTGAGCAGGACCGGCGGGTCGACGCGCAGCACCTCGTCGACCGCGGTGGTCCACAGGGCGGGATCGGCGCGCAGCCGGGCCAGCTCGTCGGGGTGCTCGGTGAGCAGGACGATGCCGTTGGAGAGCAGGTTGACGGTGGTCTCGAAGCCGGCCGCCAGCACCAGGCCCGCGGTGGCCTCCAGCTCGGCGTCGCTCAGCCCGACGCCGTCCTCGCGCGCCGCGACCAGCTGGCTCATCAGGTCGTCCCCGGGGTGCTCGCGCAGGCTCGCGAGATGCCCGGCCAGCCAGGTCCGGAAGCCCGCGAGCGCGCGCTCGACGCGGCGGAACTCGGCGTACCCGAGGCCGAGGTCGAGGCTGGGTGCGGCGGCCGCGCCGAAGGCCAGCACCCGGTCGCGCTCCTCGGCCGGCACACCGAGGATCTCGGCGATCACGGTGACCGGCAGCAGCGCGCAGTAGCGCTCGATGAGGTCGACGGGACCGTCCCCGGGACGTGCCCGCGACTCGAGGTCGTCGAGCAGGTCGTCCGCGACCTGCTGGGTGCGCTCCCGCAGGCCCTCGACCGCCCGCACCGAGAAGACGCGGGTGACCAGCTTGCGGTAGCGGGTGTGCTGCGGGGGCTCGGTGACCAGCAGCGACGGCGGGCTCAGCGGTCCGAAGGCGGCCGGGTCCGCGGCCCACGTGCCCAGCCGACCCAGCACGCCCTCGTCACCGGCGTCGAAGACCCCGGTACGGAAGTCGTTGCTGGTCAGCACCTCGCGCACGACCGGCTGCTGCGCGGTCATCAGGGCGTACCGCGCCTGGTGCAGCGGCCCGGAGGCCCGTACCTCGTCGGCGATCGCGCGCAGGGCGACGGGGTCGTGGGCGACGCGGCGGTCCACCAGCCGGCCCTGCAGGTCGCCCCGTCGGGCCGCGTTCCGCATCACCGTGCTGGGCAGGGCGTGCCCGAGGGACCACCGCACCGCGGGCCGGACGAGGCTGTCGGTCGGGGACACGGGCGGCTCCTGGTGGGACGGTGCTGGACGGTGCGGGGGACCTGCCCGCGACAGACTGTCGCGCACGGGCCGCCGACGCCACCGTGAGGTACGACACCCCGCCCGCGCCTGACCCCGCGCCTCCGACGCGCCCGTCCCGGGCCGGCACACCCCCGAGCAGGTAGCCGCGGGCGCCGGGGTCCGCGACAGTGGTCCGATGAGCTCTTCCGAACCGACCACCGCCCCCGAGGTGATGGAGTTCGGGGTGATCCACGTCGAGCACGACGACCGCGTGCTGCGCCCGCGGCCCTGGACGCGGCTGCAGTCGGAGTGGGCCGCCGAGCTCGCCCACGACCTGCCCGCGGGGCCCTTCCTGGAGCTCTGCACCGGCGCCGGCCAGATCGGGCTGCTGGCCGCGGTGCTGTCGGGGCGCCGGCTGGTCGCCGTCGACGCCGACCCCTGGGCCTGCGAGGTCGCGGCCCGCAACGCGGTCCGGGCCGGGGTCGCCGACCGGGTCGAGGTGCGCGCCGGTGACATGCGCACGGCGGTCGGGGACCGCGAGGCGTACGCCCTGGTGGTCGCCGACCCGCCCTGGGTCACCAGCGCGGAGGTCGGCCGCTTCCCGGAGGACCCGCTGCTGGCCATCGACGGCGGCGCGGACGGCCTGGCCGTGGCCCGGCTCTGCCTCGAGGTCGCCGCCGGGCACCTGCTGCCGGGCGGGCTGCTGCTGGTGCAGCTCGGCGACGACGCGCAGGCCGACGCCCTGGCCGCCGGCGCCGGGTGGGTCGAGCGGGGCCGTCGCCACGGCGAGCGCGGCCTGGTCCTGCTCCTGGCCCCCGCCTGAGGAGAGCCCCCGCCGCAGGACGGGCCGGGTCAGACCGGGCGGTCCGCAGCCGGCAGCAGCTTGTGCGTCGCGTCGCACCACGGCGCGATCGCGGAGCGCCCGCAGCGGCAGAGCGCGCTGACCGGGCGCGTGGTCGGGTGCCGGACCCCGTCGCTGGTCTCCACCACGGCCGCCCCGCGCAGCAGCAGCGGCCCGCCGGCGCAGGGGAGGCGTACGGGGTCGCCCTCGACGACCCGGGCGGTCGGCTCGGGGCCGGGGCGGGTCACGCGGCGTCCCACCGGGCGAGCATGTCGTGCGCGGTGCGGGCCTCGAGGTCCAGGCAGGTCCAGGCGCCCAGGGCGACGTCGGCCAGCAGGCCGGGCTCCTCCTCGACCAGCGCCCCGCAGACCCCGACCAGGGCCAGGTGCTCGTGCACGGCGTCGGCCTCGACGTGCTCGTCGTAGTAGCCGGCCATGTCCTCGCCGATCCCGAGGCGGCGCAGGCCCTGGGCGAGCTGGCGCGACGGGACCGAGCTGGTCGCCTCGAAGGCGGCGAAGTGGCCGACCGCCGCGCCGCGCAGGCGACGCTGCAGGCCGAACATGCTGACCGCGTTGTTCTGCTCCAGGATCGGCAGCGTGGCCTCGCCGACGTAGTGGCCGTAGTCCGGCTCCAGGCCGGCCGCGGCCATGCCCTGCTCGAAGAGGTGGTGGTGCAGCCGCGCGGGGTCGCCGCCGCCGTACTCGTCGAACTGCACCTCGACCAGCGCCGCCTTCGGGCGCGCGGTCAGCCGCGGCACCACCCAGCTCGTGGGGTCGGCCTCCTTGAGGTGGTAGAGTGAGCGCTGCCGCAGCAGGGCGAGGGCCTGCTCCCGGGTGCCGCGGCGCTGCAGGTGGCGGGCCAGCGAGGGCGCGTCGTCGGCCTCGATGATCCGCTGCACCAGGGCGGAGGCGTCGTCGGCGGAGTCGACCGGCTCCCACCCGGCGGCGAAGCGCTCGCGCAGGCGCCGCTCGAGGTCCTGCTCGAGACCCTGCCGCAGCGTCATCAGCTGGGGCGCCCACTCCCAGGCGTCGTCGACGTCGGCGAACCCGCGGTAGTGGAGCTCGTGCAGCACCCACAGGCACTGCGCGGCGTCCTCGGGGTCGGGTGCCGCCGCGGGGTCGAGGGCGGGGGCGAGCCCGGGCGGCAGCACCGCGTCGGGGCTCGTGGGCGCGGCGGTCAGCAGCAGGGCGTGCAGGGCGGTGCCCATCGGACCGCGGGCGGAGGGCAGGAGCATCAGCGCGCTCCGGGTCGGGTGGTGGGTGCGGTGGGGGACATCCCCTCCATGGTGGCGGCGCGCGTCGGCCCCGGGACCCTCCGTAGGGGTCAATCTGGTCCGTGCGCCCGCGCGACGCCCGATCCTGAGAGACTGGGTCCGTGACTGACGAGCAGCAGCCGGTGACCACGCCCGACCTGGTGGACCTCCACGCCGAGGCGACCGACCAGTCGACGGTGGTCGACGCCCTGCTGGGGCTGCTCGGTGACGCCGGGCGGCTGCGCGACGCGGACGCCTGCCGCGCCGACCTGATGGCCCGCGAGGCGATCGGCTCGACCGTGCTCCCCGGCGGCGTGGCCATCCCCCACGCCCGCACCGCCGGGGTCGACGTGCCGACGGTGGCCGTGCTCCGTCTCGCCGCGCCGGTGGCGTGGTCCGCCGGCGCCGGTCCGGTCGACGTCGTGCTCGGACTGTTCACGCCGGCCGGCGACAGCGACGGCTACCTCAAGCTGCTCGCGGCGCTCACGCGCTCCGTGGTGGCCCGCCTGCCGCGCGACCTGCGCGAGGCCGGTTCGGCGCGGGAGGCCGCCGGGATGGTCCAGCGCGGGGTCGGCAAGCGCTGAGCCGGACGATGCGCACCAGTGACGGTGCTCATCACCTA
>JBBSKO010000219.1:0-4204 GCA_038256225.1 Propionibacteriales bacterium
CATGGCGTGGAGGAGCTCCGCGCGTCGCGCCGTGTCGTGGTGGGCCTCGGTGAGCGCGGCCGTCAGTGCCTCGCGCTCGTCCCGCCCGGTCGCGATCGCCAGCGCGGTCAGCAGCACCGTCAGCAGGAACGCCTGCATGACCAGCGCCTCGGCCTGCGGCGTCGGCAGGACGGCGAAGGGACCGCGCCCGACCACCGTCAGCACGACCGCGAGGGCGCCGAGCACGGCGGTGTGCACCACCGCGAGGAGCGTGCTGAAGCGGGAGGCCACCCAGACCGCGGGCACCATCAGCAGGAAGGCCAGCGGCAGCCCCTCGCTCTGCGCGAAGACGGCGCCGTAGGCCCCCAGCGAACCCACGGCGAGCCCGGTCAGCTCCAGGCGCCGTCCGGTCTCGACCCACGGCCGGATCGTGCCCGCGACGCGCTGCGCGCGCCGCTCCCACAGCAGATGGCCGGCGGCAGCCACCACGACGAGCCCGGTGAGGTTGCGCGCCCAGTAGTCCAGCAGGCCCGCGCCGGGTGCCCCACCGGGTCCGACCAGCGCCAGGACCGTGCTGGCCACGGCCGCTCCGGCACCGGTGGCCACGGTCGCCGCAGCCACGCCGCGCGCGAGCACGGTGGGCCCGTGCGCGCTGGTGGCGCCCCCGGCGCCCAGGAGCTCCGGGCACCAGCGCCGCACGAGCAGGACGGCCAGGGCGGCCTGGCCGACGTTGACCACGACCACGGTCACCACGACGACGGGCGGCGCGCCGGTCACCGTCATCACCGCACCGACCGAGGCGGCCGTGCCGACGAGGGCGACGGCGGAGGCCGTGCGTCCGTGCTGCTGCAGCAGCCACAGGAACGCCGCGCCGGCCGCCGGCCAGACCAGGCTGAGCCCGGAGCCCACGACGGTCGCCCGACCGACCAGGCCCAGGACGGTGAGCAGGACCGCCCAGCCGAGGTGGGACCGCAGGGTGGAGGACGTCATGGCGTCACCGGGCCGCCGTGCCGACGCCCGTCCCCCGGGCCCGCTCCACCGCCGTCATCAGGTGGAAGACGACCAGCGCTGCGACCGTGCCGAGCGCGATCCCGGTCACCACGACGTCCTCACCGCCGAGGCCGAAGCCGAGGGTCAGGTCGCCGATCCCGATCACCAGCGCGACGGCCGCGGTGAGCTGGTTGACCGGGCGGGAGAAGTCGACCCGGTTGTCGAGCCAGATCTTGACGCCGATCACGCCGATCAGGCCGTAGAGCGCGACGGTCACGCCGCCCAGGACCCCCGCCGGGATCGTGTTGACCACCGCACCGAACTTGGGAGAGAAGCTGAGCAGCAGCGCGGTGAACCCGGCGACCCAGTAGGCCGCGGTGGAGTAGACGCGCGTCGCGGCCATCACGCCGATGTTCTCGCCGTACGTCGTGGTGCCCGACCCGCCGCCGGCGCCGGCCAGCGTGGTGGCCAGCCCGTCGGCCAGCAGCGCTCGTCCGGTGAGCCGGTTGACCGACTCGTCCCCGGTCAGGTGGGCGACCGTACGAACGTGGCCGACGTTCTCGGCGACCAGGACCAGCACCACCGGCAGGAAGGCCGGCAGCACCGACCACGCGACGGTCGGGGTGGTGAAGTCCGG
Source organism: Propionibacteriales bacterium (assembly GCA_038256225.1). Lineage (GTDB taxonomy): Bacteria > Actinomycetota > Actinomycetes > Propionibacteriales > Nocardioidaceae > Nocardioides. The sequence continues at coordinate 1,607 of JBBSKO010000219.1, forward strand.
CAGCCCGAGCCAGGCGGCGTCGCCCACGGGCGCGAGGTCGACGACACCGGTGGCCGCCGCCACGGCGTACCCGACGGCGACGCCGATCAGGATCGACAGGCGTGCGGCGAACCCGCGCAGGCCGACCGCGACCAGCAGCACCACGGCGAGGGTCACGAAGGCGGTGAGCGGCGCCATCTCGACGTTGCTCGTCGCGGCGCCGGCGAGGTTCAGGCCGATCAGGGCGACGATCGCACCGGTCACGACCGGGGGCATCAGCGCCTCGATCCAGCCGGTGCCGGTGACCAGGACCACCGCGCCGACGGCGGCCAGCAGCAGCCCGGTGGCCAGCACCCCGAAGAGCGCCGCGCCCGGTCCGCCCCCGGTGCTGGCGGCCGTGATCGGGGCGATGAAGGCGAAGGACGAGCCGAGGTAGCTCGGCAGCCGGTTCGACGTCAGCAGCAGGAAGAGGATGGTGCCGACGCCGGAGAAGAAGAGCGTCGCGGTCGGCGGGAACCCGGTCAGCAGCGGCACCAGGAAGGTCGCGCCGAACATCGCGACGACGTGCTGCGCACCGAGCCCGACCGTCAGCGGCCAGCTGAGCCGTTCGCCGGGGCCGACGATCGCGTCGGGGGCCACCGAGCGCCCGTCGCCGTGCAGGGTCCAGGTCATTCGCATGACCGGCATCGTCCCCTGTCCCGGGCCCCGCACCGCACCCGGGCCGAGATGACCCTTCCGGACAGCCGAGATGACGCTCGCGGCGCCTCGAGGTGACGGTTGCGGCGCGTCGACGTCGGCCCGGGGTCAGAGCACGGCGTCGGAGGACGGGTCGACGAGCACCTTCGCGTGCCGCTCGGCCCCGGCCAGCGCGACGAACGCCCCGGCCACCCCGTCGAGCCCGACCGTCCCGGTGACCAGCGGCGAGGCGTCGACCTCGCCCTCGGCCAGGAGGTGCAGCGTGTCGCGCAGCTCGAGAGGGGTGTAGCCGAGCACGAAGCGCAGCTCGATCTCCTTGTTGACCGCCATCGACGGGCGGATCCGGTCCGCGCCCATGCAGACGCCGACGACCACGACCCGGCTGCCCATCGGCGCCCCGGACAGGACACCGTCGATCATCCCGGGGGTGCCGACGCACTCGAAGACGACCGGCCGCGGCGCGTCCACCGCCCCGGCCAGCTCCGCGGCGCGGTACAGGTGCACCCACCCCGGGACCCGGCGCAGCCTGTCCATCGAGCCCACGGCCAGCTCGAGGAGCTGCGGTGCCGTCCGCACCGTGCGCCGCGTCGAGGCGGCGTCGTACGGCGACTCCTCGCGCGGGTCGACCACGGTGTCCGCACCGCAGCGCAGGGCCAGGGCCCGGCGCGCCGCCGACGGGTCTGAGGCCACGACCCGGCGTACGCCGCGCGCCTTCAGGTGGCAGACCACGGCCAGGCCCACGGGGCCGCAGCCCAGGACGACCGCGACGTCGCGACGCCCGACGTCGGCCTTGCGGACCGCGTGCAGCGCGACCGCCATCGGCTCGGTCAGCACGGCGACCTCGGGCGCGAGCCCGTTCGGCACGGCGAACGTCATCGAGCCCTCGGCCAGCACCTGCTCGGCGTACCCGCCCGGCGCCTGGGGCGACAACCCCGTCAGGTGCACCGCCCCGGCCGCGCGGACCAGCGGGAACGTGACCGCGAGCGTGCCCGGACGGAGCTCGCGGGGGACGCCGCGACCGCGCTCGACGACCTCGCCGCAGATCTCGTGGCCGAGCACGGTGGGGCGGTCGGAGCGGATCGAGGCGTCGTACCCGACCTCGACCATCACCTCGTCGAGCTCGTCGGCGTGGTCCTTGGCGTGCAGGTCGGAGCCGCAGATCCCGCACCGCCGCACGGCGAGCACGACCTGGCCGGCGGCCGGACGGGGTTCGGGGAGGTCGACGACCTCCAGCTCGCCGTGGGCGCAGGAGACCGCCCTCATCGGAGCACCGGGCCGGCGGTCAGCAGAGCGGGCATGGCCGGAGCATGCCACGCGCCGGAACCGTCATCTCGCGTGTCCGCGAACGTCATCTCGGCTGTCCGGAAGCGTCATCTCGGCTAGAAGCCGCAGACCGCGAGCGCCTGTCGCAGCAGCGTGCCCTGGCCACCGGCCATCGCCTGCTGGACCTCCGGGTCGGCGGCCTGCTCGGGGGTGAACCAGGCCAGCTCGAGCGCGTCCTGCTGGGGGGCGCAGTCGCCCTCGACCGGTACGACGTAGGCCAGCGAGACGGCGTGCTGGCGGGCGTCGTGGAAGGGGGTGACGCCCCGCATCGGGAAGTACTCGGCGACGGTGAAGGGCTGCGGGTGCGCCGGGAGCTTGGGCAGCGCGAGCGGGCCGAGGTCCTTCTCCAGGTGGCGCAGGAGCGCGGTGCGGACCCGCTCCTGGTAGAGCACGCGGCCCGAGATCAGCGCCCGGCTGATCTCGCCGTCACCGCTGACGCGCAGCAGCAGCCCGAACGCCGTGACCGTGCCCGTCTCGTCGACCCGGACCGGCACCGCGTCGACGTAGAGCATCGGCAGCCGCTGGCGGGCCGCCTCGAGCTCGTCGCGGCTCAGCCACTGGCTGCTGGACTCGGTGAACAGGTCGCTCATGGGGATTGTC
>JBBSKO010000220.1:0-4182 GCA_038256225.1 Propionibacteriales bacterium
CGGCGCTGATGGTGGCCTGCCTCGTGTCGTGGTCGCTGTGCGCGCTGACGCTGGTGCTGGCGATCGGTGGCGGTGCGCTGCTGTGGGCCTCGCCCGACGTCGTGGTCGACGCGCTGCGCGAGCAGGACCCCGCGGCGCTCGACCAGGGACTGTCCGTGCGCGACATCCAGGTCGCCTCCACGGTGATGTTCGGGATCCTGGCGTTGTGGTGCCTCGCCGCGATCGTCGCCGCGGTGCTCGCGGTGCGCGGCTCGGTCGGCGGTCGGTGGACGCTGCTCGGGTGCGCGGCGGGCGCGGCGGTGCTCGCCCTGGGGTTCTCCCTGGGCTCCCCGGCCTTCATCGTCCCGCTGGTCGGCTGCGTCCTCGTGGTCGCGCTGCTGATGCGTCCCGAGGTCCGGGCCTGGCGCTGAGCACTGTGGTTCAGTTCCGCCATGAGTGATCCGCAGAACCCCTACGGCTCGTCCCAGGACCCCTACGGCCAGCCGCAGCAGCAGCCGGCCCAGCCGGCCCCGCCGGACCCCTACGGCCAGCCGAGCCCCTACGGCCAGGCGCCGCAGGACCCGTACGCGCAGCCGAACCCGTACGGCCAGCAGCAGTACGGCCAGCAGCAGTACGGCCAGCAGTACGGCGGCTACGCCCCGAGCGGCCCGCGCCGGCGACCCGGGACGGTGACGGCCGCGGCGATCACCACGTTCGTCCTGTCCGGCCTGATGGTGCTGGTCTTCGGCATCGCGATGATCGCGGTGGCGGTGTCCGGCGACGAGATCGCCCGCGAGTTCAACCGCGGGTTCCGGGAGAGCTCGGGCATGGAGGGGCTCTCCGGGTCCGGCGTCGCCACCGGCCTGGTCGTCGTCCTGCTGGTGTTCCTGGTGTGGTCGGTGATCGCGATCGTGCTCGCCGCGCTGGCCATGAAGGGCCGCAACTGGGCGCGGATCACCCTGGTGGTCTCCTCGGTGATGGCGGCGCTGTTCTCGCTGCTCGCCATCACCTCGCTGCTGTCCGTGATCTGGTTGATCGGGGCGGTCGCGGTGATCGTGCTGCTGTTCACCGGCGGTGCCAACGAGTGGTACGCCGAGAAGTCGCGCTCTCAGGCCTGAGCGTCAGCCGGGGCCCGCGAGGTCGGCCCCGGCCAGGCGGGCCAGCGCGTCCTCGAGCACCTCGGTGCGCTTGCAGAACGTCCAGCGCACGAGGTGCCTGCTGGCGTCCTCGTCGTCGTAGAAGAACGCCATCGGGATCGCCACGACGCCGGCCCGCTCGGGCAGCGCCGCGCAGAACGACCGTGCGTCGGGCCAGCCGAGCGCCCGGGTGTCGGTGACGGCGAAGTAGGTGCCCTCGGGCACCCGGACGTCGAGGCCGGTCCGCGCCAGGCCGGCGCACAGCAGGTCCCGACGGCCCTCGAGGTCGGCGGCGAGGCGGCGCGGGAAGTCGGGCTCCTCGTCGAGCGCCCAGGCCACGGCGGGCTGCAGCGGCGCGCCGGAGGTGAACGTCAGCCACTGCTTGGCCGAGACCATCCCGGCGACCAGCGCGGCCGGGCCGGTGGCCCAGCCGATCTTCCACCCGGTGAACGACCAGGACTTGCCGACGCTGGAGATGGTCAGGGTCCGCTCGGCCATCCCGGGCAGGGTGCTGATCGGGACGTGCTCGTGGCCGGTGAAGACGAGGTGCTCGTAGACCTCGTCGGTGATCACGACCAGGTCGTGCTCGACCGCCACCGCGGCGACGGCCTCGAGCTCGGCGCGGGTCAGCACCGTGCCGGTCGGGTTGTGCGGGCTGTTCAGGAGCACGTACCGCGTCCGCGGTCCGACCGCAGCGCGCAGCGCGTCGACGTCGAGGCGGAAGTCCGGGGCGCGCAGGGTCACCGGGCGCCGTACGCCGCCGGCCATCTGGATCATCGCGGTGTAGGAGTCGTAGTAGGGCTCCAGGACGACGACCTCGTCGCCGGGGTCGACCAGGCCGAGCACGGCCGCGGCGACGGCCTCGGTGGCGCCGGTGGTGACCGCGACCTCGGTCGTCGGGTCCAGCGCGATGCCGTAGTGGCGGTGCTGGTGCCGGGCGACGGCCTCCCGCAGCGCGGGGACGCCCCAGCCGGGGGCGTACTGGTTCGCGCCGGCCTCCATCGCGCGTGCCGCCGCGGCCACGACCGAGGCCGGCCCGTCGACGTCGGGGAACCCCTGTCCGAGGTTGACCGAGCCGGTGCGCAGCGCCAGCGCCGACATCTCCGCGAAGACGGTGGGCGGGATGCCCGCGAGGCGGGCCGCGGGCCGGATCGTCGGGTGGGCTGTCGACGGCATCGGCCCACCGTAGCCGGGCCGCCGGGTGCGGCAGGATGGCCCGTGTGACCACAGACGCCCCCGCTGCCGATCCCGTCGCCGACCCCGCGCTGGCCGCCGACGTCGACGCCTGCTGCCGCCTGACCGGGGAGTTCACGCTGCGCTCCGGGCAGGTTGCGAGCGAGTACTTCGACAAGTACCTCTTCGAGTCCGACCCGTTCCTGCTGGGCCGGGTCGCCCGGGCCATGGTGCCGCTGCTGCCCGACGGCACCGAGCTGCTCGGCGGCCTCGAGCTCGGGGGCGTCCCGATCGCCACGATGGTCTCCACGATGACCGGCCGCCCGGCGCTGTTCGTGCGCAAGAAGGCGAAGGAGTACGGCACCTGCAAGCTCGCCGAGGGCCCCGACGTCGCGGGGCGCCGGGTGACGCTGGTCGAGGACGTGATCACCACCGGCGGCGCCGTCCGCGACGCCACGAGCGCCCTGCGCGCGGCCGGTGCGGTGGTCGAGGTCGTCGTCTGCGCGATCGACCGCTCACCGGCCGGCGAGAACCCCCTGGCCGACGTCGGGCTCGAGGTCCGCGCGGTGCTGACCAAGGCCGAGCTGGACGCCGTCCGGGCGAGCTGATCGCCGACCGCACGGCGTACGGTGTGCGTATGTCGCCGATCCGTGGCCCCCTGCTCCTCCTCGCACGCAGTGGCCGGGTGAAGCGCCTGGTCAGCACGATGCCGGTGTCGGCCGGGATCGTGCACGGCTACGTGCCCGGGGAGGACACCTCGTCGGCCGTGCAGGCCACCGCCGGCCTCGTCGACGACGGGCTGCGGGTGACGCTGGACTACCTCGGCGAGGACGTCACCGACCGCGCGCAGGCCGACGCGACCGTGGAGGCCTACCTCGACCTGCTGCGCGAGCTGTCGATGCGCGGGCTGACCCGGCACGCCGAGGTCTCGGTGAAGCTGTCGGCGATCGGCCAGGCCATCCCGGACGCGGGCGCCGCCAAGGTCGCGATCGAGAACGCCCGCTCCATCTGCCGCGCCGCCCGCAACGCCGGCACCACGGTCACCCTCGACATGGAGGACCACACCACCACCGACCGGACGCTGGCCGCGCTGCGCGAGCTGCGGCAGGACTTCCCCGAGACCGGGGCCGTGCTGCAGGCGATGCTGCACCGCACCGAGGCCGACTGCCGGGCGCTGGCCCACGAGGGCTCGCGGGTGCGGTTGTGCAAGGGGGCGTACGCCGAGCCGGCCGAGGTCGCGTTCACCGACAAGGTCGACATCGACAAGTCCTACGTCCGCTGCCTCAAGGTGCTGCTGGCCGGCCAGGGGTACCCGATGATCGCCACGCACGACCCGCGGATGATCGACATCGCCGCGTCCCTGGCCAGCCGCTACGGCCGGGCGCAGGGCACGTACGAGTTCCAGATGCTCTACGGCATCCGTCCCGACGAGCAGAAGCGCCTGTCCGCGGACGGGGAGTCGGTGCGCACGTACGTCCCCTACGGCGTGGAGTGGTACGGCTACCTGATGCGGCGGCTGGCCGAGCGGCCGGCCAACCTGGCCTTCTTCGCCCGGTCACTGGTCTCGAAGTCCTGAGGAGGACGGGTCAGTGGTGCAGGAGAAGCAGACCGCCATCATCGGCGCCGGTGTCATGGGCGAGGCCCTGCTGTCGGGGCTGGTGCGGGCCGGGCGCCGCGTCGATCAGCTGCTCGTCGGGGAGAAACGGCCCGAGCGCGCGCAGGAGCTCGAGGACCGGTACGGCGTCGCCGTGGTCGGCAACGCCGAGGCGGCGGCCCGGGCCGACACCGTCGTGCTGGTCGTGAAGCCGCAGGACATGGCCGACGTGCTCGCCGAGCTGGCCGGGAGCCTGCGCGCGGGTCAGCTGGTCGTGTCGCTGGCCGCCGGCATCACCAC
>JBBSKO010000221.1:0-4157 GCA_038256225.1 Propionibacteriales bacterium
CTCGGGCACGTCGATCTGCACCGAGGTGAGGTGCTGGGCGTCCCAGGCCGGCTCGAACAGGCCGTTGGCGAAGCGCAGCGCCAGGATGTTCTGCACCGCCTCCTTGCCCAGGAAGTGGTCGATGCGGAAGACCTGGTCCTCGTCGACGACGTCCTTGAGGGCCGAGTCGAGCTCTCGGGAGGACTCCAGGTCGAGACCGAACGGCTTCTCGATCACCAGGCGGGCCCGCTCGGCGATGCCCTCCCGTCCGAGCATGTGGATCATGTCCTGCATCGCCGAGGGCGGCACCGAGAGGTAGACCAGCCGGCGGACGTCGGAGACGTCGTCGCCCGCCACCAGCGCCTGCTCGGCGACCTGGACGGCCTCGGCGAGGTCGGCGCCGTCGTCGGCGTTCGAGGTCTGGAACGACACCCGGCCGACGAGCTCGGCCACCAGGTCGTCGTCGAGGTCGCCGACGGTCTCGGCCAGCCCCTCGCGGACCTGGTCGCGGAACTCCTCGTCGGAGCCCGGGCTGTGCCGGCCGCTGCCGATGACCTGGTAGTCCGCGGGCAGCCGGCCGGCGCGGGCCAGCTTGTAGAGGCCCGGGAAGAGCTTGCGGCGGGCGAGGTCGCCCGTCGCGCCGAAGAGGACCATGACGTGCGGGGGCAGCTTCTCGGTGGGGCTCACCGGACCAGCCTGCCAGCAGCGCGCGGAGGGACCAGCCACCCAGTCGGGTCGGCGGGGCGATCCGTACGTCCCCCGAAGGTGGCACCGGCAGTCAGGCTCGGGCCCCGTCTGCGTGAGTCGGGAACCCGGGCGTGACCGCCGGCACAGCCAGTATGCCGGATCGGCCCGGCTCCGACCAGCGGTTCGACGGTGCGGCGCTACGCCTCGGCGGCGGGTGGTCGCGGGTGGGGCGGCGGGGGCCGCCGGGTCAGGTCGGCCCCCGCGGCGCCGATCCCCGGCTCGGGCCGGCCCGGGACGTCGAACCCGTGCTGCAGGCCCCACAGCACCGCCTGCGAGCGGCGGGTCACGCCGATCTTGCGGTAGGCGCTGCGGATGTAGGTCTTCACCGAGTTGATGGACAGGTAGGACCGGTCGGCGATCTCCTGGTTCGACAACCCCTGGGTGATCAGCGCGATGGTCTCGGCCTCCCGCGCGCTGAGGCCCTCCCCCTGGCCGCGCCACCCGCCGACCGGCTCGTCGTCGTCACCCTCGGCCTCGGGACGCACCCGCTCGCCGGCGTGCACCTGCTCGACCGCGGTGACCAGGTCCACCGCCGTGAGCCCCTTGCTGAGGTAGCCCGCCGCGCCGCGCCGCAGGGCCGTGTCGACCCGGGCGGGGTCCACGTTCCAGCTGAAGACCACCACGCGGGGCGGTCGCTGCCCCGGAGCCCGGTCGGCGGCCACCGGGGTCCGTCCGAGCAGCACCTCGAGGCTGACCCGGGTGCCCGGGGTCTGGGTGTCGGTGTCGTAGAGCACGACGTCGACGTCCTCCTGGTCGAGGTCGGCGGCGGTGACCGCGACGACGCGGACGCGCGCGGCGTACGGCTCGAGCATCGCCGAGACGCCGGCGCGGACGATCTCGTAGTCGTCGACGACCGCCAGCCGTACCGGGCGCCCTGCCCCCCGGAGCGCCCCCCGGAGCGCCCGGACGTCGTGGGCGTGGGGGGTCACGGGTGCTCCTTCGAGGTCGCGGTCTCGGTCGTCGCCGCGGGGGGAACGCGGTGCGGGCGACGCCCGATCGAAACGGCAGCACGTGCCGCCGCACCCCATCCTGAAGGGTGAACCCCCCTCCGCGCGAGTGTGCCGCGCGACCGCAGGCCCCGCCGCGACCTCCCGGGCGAGGACGCGGCCCCGGGGACCGCGCGTAGGTTGCCCGGATGACGCAGCGCTTCGCCTTCCGCCTCGACCCGCGCTACCGGGTCCTGGGCCTGCCCTTCGGCATCACCGCCGCGACCACCGGCGTGGAGCTGGACGACGAGCTGCGGGTGCGGTTCGGGCCGTGGCGGTTGCGCACCCCGGTCGCCAACCTGGCCGGCGTCGAGGTCTCCGGCGGCTACGCCCTGCTCAAGACCGCCGGCCCGCCGCACCTGTCCTTCAGCGACCGCGGCATCAGCTTCGCCACCAACGGCGACCGCGGCGCCTGCGTCTCCTTCCACGAGCCGGTCCGCGGGATCGAGCCGACCGGCCGGCTGCGGCACCCCGGCGCGACGCTCACCGTGGCGGACGTGGACGGCTTCGCCGCCGCCGTGCGCGAGGTCCTGCGGTGAGCACCGGCACCACCTACGACGTCGCGGCGCTCCGGGCGCACTTCCCGGCGCTGGCCGACGGCACCGCCTACTTCGACGGCCCCGGGGGCTCGCAGACCCCGACCGCCGTCGCCGAGGCCGTCGCCGGCGCGCTCGTCGCCGGGTTGTCGAACCGGGGTGCGACCACGGCCTCGGAGCGCCGCGCGGACGCCGTCGTCGTGGCGGCCCGGCAGGCCGCCGCCGACCTCGTGGGCGGGGACCCCGCGGGCGTGGTCGTGGGCCGCAGCATGACCGCGCTGACCTTCGACCTCGCCCGCACCCTGGCCGCCGGGTGGGGACCGGGTGACGAGGTGGTCGTGACGCGGTTGGACCACGACGCCAACGTCGCGCCCTGGACCTCGGCCGCCGCGGCCGTCGGCGCCACCGTGCGCTGGGCCGACTTCGACCCGGCCACCGGGGAGCTCGACCCCGCCGCGGTCACCGGGCTGCTGGGCCCGCGCACCCGCCTGGTCGCGGTGACCGGCGCCTCCAACCTGCTCGGCACGCGCCCCGACGTCACCGCGATCACCGAGGCCGCCCACGACGCCGGCGCGCTGGTGCACGTCGACGGCGTCCACCTCACCGCGCACCACCGGGTCGACCTCGCCGCGATCGGTGCCGACCTCTACTCGTGGTCGCCCTACAAGGTGCTCGGCCCGCACTGCGGCGTCCTGCACGGCGACCCCGAGTTCCTCGAGACGCTGCACCCGGCCAAGCTGGAGCCGTCGCCCGAGCGGGTGCCGGAGCGGTTCGAGGCCGGGACGCTGCCGTACGAGCTGCTCGCCGGGCTGAGCGCCGCGGTCGACTTCCTGGCCGACCTGGCCGAGGTGGTCGGCGCGCCCGCCGCCGCGGTCACGGACCCGCGGCGCACCCGCCTCACGTCCTCGCTGGCCGCGGTGGAGGCGCACGAGGCCCGGCTGCGCGACCGGGTGGAGCAGGGCGCCACCGACCTCGGCGTCACCGTCCGGTCCCGGGCGGCCCGGCGCACCCCGACCCTGCTGCTGACCTTCGAGGACGTGCCCGGCGTCGAGGCGGCCGACGCGTACCGGTTCCTGGCCGGGCTCGGGGTGAACGCGCCCGCGAGCCACTTCTACGCGGTGCACGCCTCACGGCACCTGGGCCTGGGCGACACCGGCGGCCTCCGGGTGGGGATCTCGCCCTACACCGACGACGAGGACGTCGACCGGCTGCTGGACGGCCTCGGCCGGCTCGTCACCGGTCCGCGCTGATCGAGGCGCCGATCCAGGCGGCGACCGCGGCCAGCTCCGTCTCCTCGCTGCGCCCACGCAGCACCGTGGAGCCCGCCGCGCGCCAGTGCCGGGCCTCGTCGCCCGCGGCGGCCTCCACCGTGCTCATCGCGGCGACCAGCAACGACGACCCGACCGCGTCCACGGCCCCGGCGGGCGGGTCCTTGGCGAGGTCGCACAGCCGAGCGGCGCAGTTCACGGAGTCCCCGATCACGGTGTACTCGTAGCGCTGCTCGTCCCCCACGTTGCCGGCGAAGGTCGTGTCTGTCGCGATCCCGATGCCGGCGCGGATCTCGCCGACCTCCTCAGCCAGCCGGGCCGCGATCCGTCGCCCCGCGCGGAGCCCCGCACCCGGGTGGTCCTCGTGGTCGACCGGTGCCCCGAACACCGCGAGGACGGCGTCGCCCATGAACTTGTTGACCAGCCCTCGCTCACGACCGACCTCCTCGACCACCACGGCGAAGAAGCGGTTGAGCGTGCCCACCACCTCGTCGGCGTCCCGCTCGGTGGCGAAGGAGGTCGAGCCGACGAGGTCCACGAAGAGGACCGTGACCTCCCAGGACTGCCCGCCCAGCTCGACCGACCCGGCGGCGGCCGCCGCCGCGACCTCCCGCCCGACGTGGCGCCCGAACACGTCGCGC
>JBBSKO010000222.1:0-4142 GCA_038256225.1 Propionibacteriales bacterium
AGGTTGAGCCGCTGCGGGCCGAGCGCGTCGACCAGGGTGCTGACCTGGGCCTCGTCCAGCTTGCCGGGGACGAAGAACGTCGTGGCACCGGCGTCCAGGTAGGCCCGGCCCCGCTCGACGGCCTCGGCCAGCACGTCAGCCGGGTCGCGGTCGCCGGCCTTGAGGAACGCGTCGGTGCGGGCGTTGAGGACGAACGGGACACCCACGGCCTCACCCGCGGCGACGGCGGCGCGGACCGCCGCGACGGACTCGTCCAGCGGCTTCATCTGGTCCTCGAGGTTCGCGCCCACGATCCCGACGTCGATGGCCCGGGACACCGTGGCGCCGGCGTCACCGTAGCCGGCCTCGAGGTCGGCGCTGACGGGCAGGTCGACCGCGGCGGCGATCCGGCCGACCGCGGCGACCATCTCCTCGACGGGGATCACCTCGCCGTCGGGGTAGCCGGCCGCGGCGGCGATGGAGTGGCTGGCCGTGGCCAGCGCCTTGGTCCCCGGGACATCGGCGACCGTCGTCGCGGTGATGACGTCCCAGACGTTGACGACCACGAGCAGCTCGGGGTCGGTGTGCAGCCGCTGAAGCGTGGCGGCCCTGTCGGCGGTGGTGATCGCATCGGTCATCCCTCGACCGTAGCCAGACCTGGTGGGCGCCGCCCGAGGAGGCCAGGATCGACACCATGAGTGGACACCCGCGCGCTGGACAGCTCGCCCTCCCCGAGGACCTGGTCGACGTCGCCCACCTCGTCACCGCCTACTACGCGCTGACCCCGGACCCCGAGGAGGTGTCGCAGGCGGTCGCCTTCGGGACGTCCGGACACCGCGGCTCGAGCCTGGACACGGCGTTCAACGAGCAGCACATCGTCGCCACCACGCAGGCGATCGTGGACTACCGCCGCAAGCAGGGCATCGCCGGTCCGTTGTTCCTGGGCCGTGACACCCACGCCCTCTCGGAACCGGCGTGGACGACCGCGCTGGAGGTCCTGGCCGCCGCCGATGTGGCGGTGCTGGTGGACGACGCCGACCGGTTCACCCCGACGCCGGCGGTGTCGCACGCCATCCTGCGCCACAACCGGGGCAAGGCCGCTGACGACTCCTCCCGCGCCGACGGCATCGTCGTCACCCCGTCGCACAACCCGCCCCGCGACGGCGGCTTCAAGTACAACGCCAGCCACGGCGGCCCCGCGGACTCCGACGCGACCTCGTGGATCGCACGGCGCGCCAACGAGATCCTGCGCGAGGGGGGCGGTCGCGCCGACTCCGTAGCCCGTGTGCCGTTCTCCCGGGCCCGTCCCCACGCCCAGGGCTACAACTACATGGGGACCTACGTCGCCGACCTTCCCTCGGTGCTGGACCTGGACGCGATCCGTTCTGCCGGGGTCCGGATCGGCGCCGACCCGCTGGGTGGCGCGGCGGTGGACTACTGGGGTGCGATCGGCGAGGCGCACCGGCTCGACCTGACGGTGGTCAACCCCGAGGTCGACCCGACGTGGCGGTTCATGACGCTGGACCGCGACGGAAAGATCCGGATGGACTGCTCGAGCCCGTGGGCGATGGCGTCGCTGCGGGAGCGGATGTCGGACCTGGACGCCGACGGCCGGGCGCCCTTCGACGTGGCCACCGGCAACGACGCGGACTCCGACCGGCACGGCATCGTCACGCCCGACGGCGGCCTGATGAACCCGAACCACTTCCTCGCGGTCGCCATCGAGCACCTGTTCGCCCACCGCTCATGGGACGCCGACGTGGCCGTGGGCAAGACCCTGGTGTCCAGCTCGATCATCGACCGGGTGGTCGCCGGGCTCGGTCGCCGGCTGCTGGAGGTGCCGGTCGGGTTCAAGTGGTTCGTGCCCGGGCTGGTCGACGGCAGCGTCGGCTTCGGCGGCGAGGAGTCGGCCGGGGCGTCATTCCTGCGCACGGACGGCACGGTGTGGACGACCGACAAGGACGGGATCATCCTGGCCCTGCTGGCCTCGGAGATCACCGCCGTGAGCGGGGCATCACCCAGCGCGGCCTACGCCGACATCGAGTCCCGGTACGGCGCCCCGGTGTACGCGCGGGTCGACGCCCCGGCGTCCCGGCAGCAGAAGGCCAAGCTGGCGGCGCTGAGCTCGTCCGACGTGAGCGCCACCGAGCTGGCCGGCGACCCGGTGACCGCCGTGCTCACCGAGGCCCCCGGTAACGGGGCAGCGCTCGGCGGGCTCAAGGTGACCACCGGCAACGCCTGGTTCGCCGCCCGTCCGTCCGGCACGGAGGACGTCTACAAGATCTACGCCGAGTCCTTCCAGGGCCAGGAGCACCTGGAGCAGGTCCAGGACGCCGCGCGTGAGGTGGTGGCCAGCGCCCTGGGTGGCTAGTCACCGAGGGGTGGTGCCTGTTGCCCTCTGCGGCCGCGCAGCGCCAGGACGCCACCGACGAGGCCGACCAGCAGCGCCACCCCCAGCGTCACCGGGTACGCCGGGTGAGCGACGACCACCGCACCCGTGGCGGTGAGCACCACCCAGACGGGCGCGAGGACCAGCGCCACCGCCGGGAGCAGGAGCCACCACCGCACCCGGGGAGGCACGGGGTCCTCGTACCTCCCCGCCCGGGCACCACGGGTCATGCGTCCACCTCGGTCGTCCGTCCGCCGGTCGACGCCAGCGTGGCGGACGACGACACTGTCGCTGTGGGAGCGAGAGTAGGCCGTGCAGCCGGTCGTGTCCTGGTCGTGGTGCTCGGGCTGGCGGCGGCGGCCGTGCTGGTGTGGTTGCGGCCCTTCACCGCCGACACCGCCGCGCTGGACGTGCTGTCCGCCCCGGCCCCCGGCGTCGAGGTCGTCTCGTCGTCGACCAGGCTCGAGCTGCGGCCCGAGGAACCGTCCCGCGTGGGCCTGGTGTTCCAGCCCGGTGCCCGCGTCGACCACCGGGCGTACGCCGCGCTGCTGCAGCCCTACGCCGAGGCGGGGCACCTGGTCGTGGTGGTCAAGCAGCCGTTCTTCATCGGCTTCACCGCGACGGGCGCGCCGGCAGCCGTCATCGCCGAGCACCCGGAGGTCGACTCATGGGTGGTTGGCGGGCACAGCCTGGGTGGGGTCGCGGCCGGCAGCTTCGCTGCGGAGCGGGCCCGTGCGAGCGGGGGCGAGGTCGACGCCCTGCTGCTGTGGGGCTCCTACCCCCTGGGTGACCTCAGCGGGTCCGGCCTGACGGTGCTCAGCGTCAGCGGTTCGCAGGACGGGCTGAGCACCCCGGCGGACATCGAGGAGTCACGGGCCCGACTACCGGACGACGCGACGTTCGTCGAGATCGACGGTGGCACGCACGCGTTCTTCGGTGACTACGGCGAGCAGCCCGGCGACGGGACGGCCACCGTCGGCCGTGCGCTCGCCCAGCAGCAGATCACCGACGCCGGCGTCGATCTGCTCGACTCGCTCGCCGGCTGACAGGTCTCGGCGCGCGTGTGCTCAGGGCACGGGGACCTCGAGGGCCTGGCCGCCCCACCCGTTCGCCTGGTCCCGTCCTTCGACGAGGACGAGGTCGACGTCAGCGGGGATGGACACGTCGCTGAGGCCCCGCGTGAACGGCTGCTCGCCCGCGTGGTCGTGGGCCAGCTCGCGCAGCGCCAGCACCTCGTCGCCGGGGCCGACCACACGCCACGCGTCGGCGTAGCGCTGCGGGCTGTCGTAGGGGCTGGACATCGTCACCGCCACCTCGTACCGCCGGTCGCCGGTCTCGGTGAGGGAGACGTCGACGACGTCCGGGTACTCCTCGCCACCAGGTGCGCCGACCGCGACCGCTCCGCCCGAGGCAGCGGTGACGGTAGCCGGTCGGGACCCTTCGGCCGCGGTTCCTGCCGACCCGTCGGCGGTGGCCGCGCCGCTCGGTGCCGGTCCGCCACCGCAACCGGTCAGCAGCAACGCCGTCACGGCGGAGGCTGCTGCGGTTCCGGCCGCGGAACCTCGCCGGCCGTAGCCCCGCCTGCTCGGACCGGTCACCAGATGCGCACGCGCTCGTCCTGCTCCAGCCACAGCCCGTCGCCGGTGGCCGTCCCGAACGCCTCGTGGAACGCGTCGACGTTGCGCACGACGTTGGCCCGGAACTCCGCCGGCGAGTGCGGATCGGTGGCGATCCGCCGCGCCGCCTCCTCGGGGCGGATCACCTGCTGCCAGAT
>JBBSKO010000223.1:0-4123 GCA_038256225.1 Propionibacteriales bacterium
GAGACGGTGGCCGAGGTCGACGTCACCGACCTGCCGTACTTCACCGGCGCCGCCGTCGCCGGGCACGCGGGCAAGGTCCGCTCGGTGCGCAGCGGGGACCAGCGGCTGCTGGTCTTCCTCAGCCGCACCCACTACTACGAGGGTCGCGGTGTCGCCGCGGTCGTCCACGGGGTCCGTACGGCGGCCGCGGCCGGCTGCCGCGCGATCGTGCTGACCAACGGCTGCGGCGGCCTGCGCGAGGAGTGGGCACCCGGCACCCCGGTGCTGATCAGCGACCACCTCAACCTGACCGCGGTCTCCCCGCTCGAGGGCGCCACCTTCGTCGACCTCACCGACCTCTACTCCCCGCGCCTGCGCGCGATGTGCCAGGAGGTCGAGCCGAGCCTCGACGAGGGCGTCTACGCCCAGTTCCCCGGCCCGCACTACGAGACCCCGGCCGAGGTACGCATGGCGCGCACCCTGGGCGCCGACCTCGTCGGCATGTCCACCACGCTGGAGGCGATCGCCGCCCGGGCGGCCGGTCTGGAGGTGCTCGGGCTCAGCCTGGTCACCAACGCCGCCGCCGGGATCACCGGCCAGCCGCTCGACCACGCCGAGGTGCTCGAGGCCGGGCGCGCCGCCGCGACGCGGATGGGCGACCTGCTCTCGCGGGTGGTCCCCCGAATCTGAGCCCGCCCGCGGGTCCACCTGCTTTCCTGGGGGCATGACCCTCCCCCAGCGCACGCTCGGCACCACGTCCCCACTGACCGTCTCCGCCCTCGGCCTCGGCTGCATGGGCATGTCGGAGTTCTACGGCGCGACCGACGACGCCGGCGCGACCGCGACGATCCGGCGTGCGCTCGACCTCGGCGTCACCTTCCTCGACACCGCCGACATGTACGGCCCCTTCACCAACGAGCAGCTCGTCGGGCGGGCGATCGCCGGGCGTCGGGACGAGGTGCAGCTGGCCACGAAGTTCGGCAACGAGCGGCTCGCCGACGGGACCCGCCTGGGCATCAACGGCCGCCCGGAGTACGTCCGCAGCGCCTGCGACGCCTCCCTGGCGCGCCTCGGCGTCGACCACCTCGACCTCTACTACCAGCACCGGGTCGACCCGGACGTGCCGATCGAGGAGACCGTCGGCGCGATGGGCGAGCTCGTCGCCGCCGGCAAGGTGCGCCACCTCGGGCTCTCCGAGGCCGCGCCCCGCACCATCCGTCGCGCCCACGAGGCGCACCCGATCACGGCGCTGCAGACCGAGTACTCGCTGTTCACCCGGGACCTCGAGGACGAGATCCTCCCGCTGCTGCGCGAGCTCGGCATCGGCCTGGTGCCGTACTCCCCGCTCGGCCGGGGCATCCTCACCGGCGCCATCACCGAGGAGTCCGACCTCGACGAGTCCGACACCCGCCTCTCCGAGCGCTTCCCCCGGCTCAACGGCGAGGGCCTGCGCGCCAACCTGCGGCTCGTCGGCGAGGTCCGCACGATCGCCGAGCGCCTCGGCTGCACGCCCGGCCAGCTCGCCCTGGCGTGGGTGCTGGCGCAGGGCGAGGACGTCGTGCCGATCCCGGGCACCCGACGGGTCCGCTACCTGGAGGAGAACGCCGGCGCCGCCGAGGTCGTCCTCTCCGCCGAGGACCTCCGCGCGCTCACCGACGCCGTGCCCCGCGACGCCGTCGTCGGCGACCGCTACTCCGACATGACCTCGATCGACCGCTGAGGCCCTCCCCCGCTGCGGCATCCCACCCCTCAGGTCCGTGACCCCGGTCACCTGCTCTGCCAGGGTGGCGGCCATGAGCGAGGACGAGACCGGGACCGACGAGACCGGGACCGACGAGGCCGAGACGACCGGCGCCGAGGAGGTCTCCGAGGCTGAGGCCGAGGAGATCGAGGCCGAGCGCCAGAAGCGCCTCGACCCGGAGAACCGCCCCCACAACGCCGAGGTCGACAACACCCAGCGCGACTTCGACGAGGAGAACGGTGAGTTCCTCGACGACGGCGACGAGTCCGACCTGACCGACGAGGAGCGCGCCGTCACCGCGGACGGCTAGGTCCCCGACCGGCGGGGTGCTCGAGGTCCCCCAGGTCGAGCCTCCCCACCAGCACCGGCCACGCCCGCGCGGCGGCCTGCCGTACGCCCGGGTCCGGGTCGTCGACCAGCGCGCGCAGCGCCGCGACGTGCTCGACGTCCCCGGCCACCGCGAGGGCGCGGGCTGCCTGGGCGCGCACCCGTGGCAGGGGGTGCCCGGCCAGGGCGCAGGCACCCGGCCCCGCGCCGGCCACGTCGTGACGCGCGACCACCCGCAGGCAGGTCTCCGCCGGCCGCCAGTGCTCGTCGCCCAGACCGGCCACGACGTCGCCCGACGCCGCGTCGGACCACACGTGCAGCAGGCCGCGCGCGCCCCAGTGGCGGACCCAGTGGTCGCCCCAGCGGTCCGGGTCGCGGACCGGGTCGCCCTCGGCCCAGGCGTGCCCGGTCAGCCAGGGCAGGAGCACCAGGTGCTCCTCCCGCGGGGCTCCCCGCAGCAGCGCGCGGCAGCGCTGCACCACCTCGTCGGCCCCGACCGGGGGCGGGAGACGGTGCACGGGGGCGGTCACCGGCCCATCATCACCCTCGCCGCCGACTACGGTGCGGACCATGGCCACGCCCGACCCCGACCACACCGTCGACCAGCTCCTCGCGCGCGCCCGCGGCTGGGCGGACGCGGACCCGGACCCGGTGACGCGGGCGCAGCTGCACCGGGAGCTCGACGCGGCCGACGGCGGCGACGACGCCGCCCTCGCGGTGCTGGCCGACCGCTTCGACGGCACCCTGGAGTTCGGCACCGCCGGCCTGCGCGGCGCGCTCGGCCCCGGGCCGAACAGGATGAACCGCGTCGTGGTCACCCGCGCCGCGGCCGGCCTCGCGGCGTACCTCCGCGACAAGGGCCCCGCCGCCGGGTCCGGCCGCGGACGGCTGCGCGTGGTCGTCGGGTACGACGCCCGCCACCTCTCGCTGGACTTCGCCCACGACACCGCCGCGGTGATGGCCGGCGCCGGGATCGAGGCGATGGTGCTCCCCCGCGCCCTGCCGACCCCGGTCCTGGCCTACGCCGTGCGCGAGCTCGGCTGCGCGGCGGGCGTGATGGTGACCGCCAGCCACAACCCGCCCGAGGACAACGGCTACAAGGTCTACCTCGGCGACGGCAGCCAGATCGTCTCGCCGGCGGACGCCGCGATCGCCACCTGGATCGCCGGGGTGGGCGCCCACGCCGACGTGCCGCTCAGCGACGCCTGGACGACTCTCGACGAGGGCCTGGTCGACCGCTACCTGGACACCGTCGCCGGCCTGGCCGAGGACGGTCCGCGCGACCTCGCGATCGTCTACACGCCGCTCCACGGCGTCGGCGCGGAGCCGGTGCTGCAGGTGCTCGAGACGGCCGGCTTCACCGCGCCGAGCGTCGTGGCGTCCCAGGAGCAGCCCGACCCCGACTTCCCCACCGTCGCCTTCCCCAACCCCGAGGAGCCCGGGGCGATGGACGAGGCGCTCGCGCTGGCCGTCCGCACCGGCGCCGACCTCGTCGTGGCCAACGACCCCGACGCGGACCGCTGCGCCGCCGCGGTGCCCGCCGACACCGGCTGGCGGCTGCTGCGCGGCGACGAGATCGGGGCCCTGCTCGCCCACCACCTGATGCGGAGGGGCCGGCACGGCACCTGGGCCTGCTCGATCGTCTCCTCGAGCCTGCTCGCCCGCATGGCCGAGGCCGCCGGCGAGACGCACGCGCAGACGCTGACGGGGTTCAAGTGGATCTCCCGCGCCGAGGGCCTCGTCTTCGGCTACGAGGAGGCGCTGGGCTACTGCTGCGACCCCGAGCACGTCCGCGACAAGGACGGGGTCTCCGCGCTGCTGCTGCTCTGCGAGCTGGCGGCCGGGTGCAAGGCCGAGGGCCGCACCCTGCTCGACGTGCTCGACGACCTCGCCGCCGCCCACGGCCTGCACGCCACCGACCAGGTGTCGGTCCGCGTGGCCGACCTCGCCCTGATCGCCCGGGCCATGGCGACGCTGCGCGAGGACCCCCCCGCCGAGCTCGGCGGACTGGCCGTCGAGGGTGTCGACGACCTCGCCGCCGGCGGCGACGGCCTCCCCCCGACCGACGGGCTGCGC
>JBBSKO010000224.1:0-4119 GCA_038256225.1 Propionibacteriales bacterium
ACGGACGACCCGGGCGACCTGGGAGAGGGCGGCCCCGAGGTCGCCGTCGGGGTAGCGACCGCGGTTGTTCGTCGTGGCGCTCGCCGGCGCCAGGCCCTCGACGGCGCGGAAGGTGGAACGCATCGACCCGGCCAGCACCGAGCCGTCGGCGTCCCAGAGCGTGTGCAGTGACCGGACCCGCCCGCCGACGGTGTCCCACTGGTCGTCACCGGGGAGCCGGGTCCGGGACAGCGAGGCCGCCGCCATCACGGGCGCGTCGCCGTACATCGAGGTCGGCAGCACCCCGCCGCCCATGGTGAACCCCTGCAGCGGGCTGTCGCCGGCGGTCGTGCCGACCAGCCGGTTCAGCCAGCCCTGTCGCTCGGCGGACCCGGCGTCGGCGTCCTCGAGCTCCTCCATCGCGGCGAAGTGGGAACGGTTCGGGACCGGCAGGCCGGTGGCGTGCACGGCGGCCAGGCGCCCGGACCGCCACAGCGGCCCCAGCGGCGCGAGCTGGGGGTGCATGCCGAACATGCCGTCCTTGTTGACCAGCCGGTCGGCGGCCACGGCCAGCCGGGGCCGGGCCTGGTAGTAGACGGGGTCGCCGTGCGGCACGACCAGGGACAGCCCGTCGGCGGCGCCGCGCAGCGACAGCACGACCAGGACCGACCCGGCGCTCGCGGCGGTGGCGGGGGAGGCCGTCACCACGGCGGAGCCGAGCACGGTGGTGGTGCCGGCGAGGGCGGCCGCGCCCTGGAGCAGGCCGCGCCGCGACAGCGCGGCGTACTCGGGGCAGCAGGAGGTCATCGTGGTCACCGGTCCGGTCAGCGGGTCAGGTGGGCGGGGGAGTCGAGGACGGTGGCCAGCACCCGGTGCATGTTCCACCGCACGACGCCGTGCTCGGCGTTGATCACCGTCGCCGGTGTCACGTCGACCGACTCGCAGCAGGCGCGCAGCAGCGCGGAGGTCGAGCGGCGCCCGAGCAGCTGCTGCGCGAGGTGGTCCACGAGCAGGTCGAAGCGCAGCGACCGACGCGGCAGCCACTGGAGGTCGGTGCGGTAGGTGACGTCCTTGCTGGGCCACCAGCCGCCGCTCATCGAGTAGTGCAGGTCCAGCGAGGCCAGCATCCGCGAGGGCGAGGCCCAGGAACGGTTGTCGACGGGCTGGCCGTCCGGGTTGGGCCAGGCGTACGGCTCGACCCCCAGGTTCCCGGCCTGCCACAGCATCTCGTTGACGGCGGAGTCGCCCTGTGTCGGGCGGGCGACGCGCACACCGAGCGCGCGGTAGGTCGCCACCACGTCCTCGGCCGGGTCCCTGACCTTGGTCCCGCGGGCGGCGCGGAACTCGTCGCTGGCGACCAGCGCGCGCAGCACGGGGCGTACGGCGGTGTCGGCCCGGAGGTAGGTGCGGGCCAGCATCGACACCAGCGCCTCGGAGGGGGCGTCGCCGACGAACTTCACCGCGAGACGCCGTGCGACCCGCTCGGCGGTGCGCGGGTGCCGGGCGAGGTAGTCGGTGTAGCGGCGGGTCAGCGCGCGACCCTCGGCCGCGGTGCGGGGGACGTTGTCGTCGGTGAACCCGATCACCCGCACCGCCCCGGTCCAGTGGTCCTCGAGGGAGTAGGTGGCCTCCCAGGTGCGCCAGAGGTCCACCCGCCACCCGGTGAGGATGCGGGCGGAGGCCTTGACGTCGTCCTCGGTGTAACCGCCGCGCCCGACCGTGTGCAGCTCCAGCAGCTCGCGGCCGAGGTTCTCGTTCGGGTGCCTCTTGGTGGAGACCGCGTTCGAGAGGAAGATCCCCATCGCGGGGTGGGTCGTCGTGGCGTGCAGCAGGTCGGCGAAGGAGCCGAGCGCGTGCTGGCGGACCGCCCGGTCGTAGGAGGCGCGGTGGGTGAAGCTGCCGTCGCTGTGGACCGCCACGTTCAGCAGGTGCTGCCAGAACTCGGTCATCACCTCGTGCACCTGGCGCCGCGAGACCGTCCGCCGCGCGAGGGCGTGGCGCTGGAGGCTCTGCATGACCTCCCAGCCGCCCTCGACCTCCTCGACGCTGCGGGTCCAGAGCTCCCTCGGGTCGCGCCGCAGGCTCGGCCACCAGGTGTCGACGTCGTCGCCGACGGGGTCGGCCACCCGGTCGGGCTCCAGCTGCCGCTCGAACCACGCCGACGCACCGCCGGCCTTGCGCACCTCGGCGGTCAGCGCCGGGCTCAGGCCGTAGGAGAACCTGCCGACCAGGTGCCGGTCGCCCGCGGTGAGCAGGGGTCGACCATCGAAGCGGCGGGGCCGGTACGCCCGGGCGGGCGGGGCGGCAGCGGGCATCGGGGGCCTCCGGGGCTGGGGGCTGGGGAGGGAACGGCGCAGGATCGAGCCGAGGACCGACGCGGGCCGAGCACCGACGCGGGAGGACGCCGACGGGGAGGGTGTCGGCACGCACGGTGGCGTCCTTGAGGGTGACCGGGCCCGACGGGCCTACGATGGTGTCCCCGGCGTCCGCGCCGACCTGATCCACGACGCGCAGAGGACCCGAGCACACCGCATGGACGGCACCGACAGTCCCACCCCCGACCGCCCTCCGGAACCCGGCGGTTCCCCCGGTGATGCCCGCCACGACGTGAGGGCCGGGCGGTGACCGAGCTCCTCCTCCTCGCGCTCGCGCTGGTCCTGGTGGCCCTGTGCGGCGTCTTCGTCGCCGCCGAGTTCTCCCTCGTCACCGTCGACCGGCAGCAGGTCGACCAGGCCGTGGCCGCCGGTGAGCCCGGCGCCGAGGGTGTCCAGGCCGCCCTCAAGCAGCTCTCGACCCAGCTCTCCGGCGCGCAGGTCGGCATCACCGTCACCAACCTCGGGGTCGGCTTCCTGGCCGAGCCGGCGATCGCGTCCCTGATCCGCGGCCCGCTGACCGCGGCCGGCCTGCCCGACGGCGCAGTCGGGCCCACCTCGGTCACCCTCGGCCTGGTCATCGGCACCGTGCTGACCATGATCTTCGGCGAGCTGGTGCCCAAGAACCTGGCCATCGCGCTGCCGATGGCTACCGCGCGCGCCACCCAGGCGCCGATGCGGCTGTTCACCGCCGCCGTCCGGGCGCCGATCAGCGTGCTGAACGGCTCCGCGAACCTGATCGTGCGCCGGTTGGGCCTCGAGCCGCAGGAGGAGCTGCGCTCGGCGCGCTCCTCGACCGAGCTGGCCTCCCTGATCGCGCGCTCGGCCGACGAGGGCACCCTCGACGCCGACACCGCCGAGCTGATGGAGCGCTCGGTGGAGTTCGGGCACCGCACGGCCGGCGAGATCATGACCCCGCGGGTGCGCACCCACAGCCTCGAGGCCAACGACCGCGCGGCCGCGGTGATCGACCTGACCCGCCGCACCGGTCACTCCCGCTTCCCGGTCCTCGACGACGAGGACCAGGTCGTCGGCACCGTGCACGTCAAGCACGCCGTCGCGCTGCCGCTGCACGAGCGGGCCACCACCAAGGTCAAGCACCTGATGGTGCGCCCGATCGTGGTGCCCGACTCGCTGCGCCTGGACCCGCTGCTGGCGCTGCTGCGCGGCGACGGCTTCCAGCTCGCGGTCGTGCTCGACGAGTACGGCGGGCACGCCGGCATCGTGACCCTCGAGGACGTGATCGAGGAGATCGTCGGTGACATCTCCGACGAGCACGACCGCCTCGGTGCCCGCGCCCGGTCCCGCCGCGACGGCACCTGGTCGCTCTCCGGGCTGCTGCGCCCCGACGAGGTCGAAGACCTCACCGGGGTCGCGCTGCCCGAGGGCGAGGACTACGACACCATCGCCGGGCTGGTCCTGAAGGTGCTCGGTCGCGTCCCGACCGCGGGCGACCTGGCCGAGGTCGCCGTCCCGGACACCTCCGACCCCGACTCACCGCGCGAGCAGCTGGTCGTGCTGACCGTCGAGCGGATGGACGGCCTGCGCGTCGACCGGATCGTGCTCAACGTCCACGAGGGCGACGACATCCCCGCCGCGGGGCCCACCGGACCCCGGTCCGACCGCACCCAGGGAGCACGCGCATGAGCGACTATGCCGGTCTCCTCGTCGGAGCGGCCCTGCTGGCCGCCAACGCCTTCTTCGTCGGCGCCGAGTTCGCGCTCGTCTCTGCCCGCCGCAGCCAGGTCGAGCCCAAGGCGCAGGCCGG
>JBBSKO010000225.1:0-4111 GCA_038256225.1 Propionibacteriales bacterium
CGGATGCTCGCCGTCGGGTCCTCGACGCCGCGCCCGGCGTACGTCGTGATGTCGGGGTTGGCCGCGGCCAGCCCGTCCTCCATGATCGGCGACTCGACGACCGCGAACTCGACGAGCTCGCCGTTCGGCGCCGGGACGAGGATGCTCGCGGCGCCGGTGGCGGCGCCCCGGGCGTCCTCGTCGGGGGCGGTGGCCAGCAGCGCGTCGAGGCCGGCCTGGTCGAGGCTGTAGGCGCGGTAGTCGCTGGGCTGCACGCGCGGGCGCAGGTCGCCCGGGTCGGGCAGCCGCGCGGACACGGGGCTCCACAGGTCGGTGCCGGGAGCCGGCGCGGGAGCCGCCCCGGCAGGGGAGGCGGTGAGCTGGGCCGAGCCGGCCAGCAGGGTCACGGCCAGGCCCCCGAGGGCTGCCGTGCGGAGCCGGACCCGAGGTCCGCTCCGGGATGTGCGTCGGGACAACGCGTTCTCCTTCGTAGGTGGACCCCCGTCCTACCCCGTGCCCGGACCACCTGACCCCGGACGGGTCGTCACGATCGCGTCACGAATCGGGACCTTCGACCCGCCGTAACCGTCACCTCGAGGCGCCGCGGGCGTCATCTCGGCGGTCCGCGGGCGTCATCTCGTCAGGCGGGGGTACGCGCCGACGCGTGCCGCAGCTCGGGCCGCAGCGCGACGAGCCCCAGCACCGGCAGCAGCGCGAGGACCGCGAGGCTGACCGGGATGCCGACCAGGCCGCCCAGGCCGCCGACGACCGCGGAGCCGACCGAGCCGCCGACCAGGAACAGCAGGGTGGCCACGCCGAGCGCGACCCCGCGCACCTCGGCCGGCACGGCGTCGCCGACCGCGGCCGACAGGGCCGGCTGCCCGATCCCGAAGGCGACGGTGACCAGCGCGACCGCGAGGCCGACCAGGACCGGGGCCACCAGGCCCAGGCCGACCGACGCGAGCACGAGGGCGACCGAGGCCATCACCCCGGAGACGACCAGCGACCGGGTCGCCCCGACCCGCTCCAGCATCGGCCCGGCCAGCCGCGGGGTGAGCAGCGCGAGGACCGCGCTGGGCACCAGCAGCATGCCGACCTGCCAGGGCTCCCAGCCCTCGCCGACCAGCACCGCCGGCACCCCGACCAGCAGCGCGAACCACGCCGCCGGCACCGCCGCGGCGGCGAGCGCGCTGCGGACCACCGTGGCGTTGCGGACCACCTCGACCGGCAGGAACCCGTCGGGGCGGCGGCGTGTCCAGGCGACCACCGCGGGGACGCCGAGCGCCATCAGCGCGATCCCGACCAGGGCCACCGCGAGCCCGGTCGAGGGCGACTGCACCAGCAGCACGAGCCCGCCGGCGGTGCCGGCGACGAGCACCGCGCCGAGCAGGTCGAGCCGCGCGCCGCTGCCCTCGCCGGTCAGCGCCCGCCAGATCAGGGGCAGCACCAGCACCCCGAGCACCGGCAGCGCCATCACCGCGCGCCAGCCGAAGGCCTGCTCGACCAGTCCGCCGAGCAGCGGGCCGAGGCAGCTCACCGCGGCGGCGACGCCGGCCAGCCGTCCCAAGGCGAGCCCGCGGACCGCGCCGTCGTAGCGCGCCGAGAGCCCGGCCACCCCGAGCGTCGGTACGGCCGCGGCTCCCGCGCCCTGCACCAGCCGGGCGCCCAGCAGCACCTCGAAGGTCGGCGCGAACGCCGCGACCAGCGCCCCGCCGGCCATCAGCCCGATCCCCACCAGCATCGGGATCCGGATGCCGACCAGGTCGGAGATCCGGCCGTAGACGGCCGTGGTGACGGCGAGCATCAGTGCGTACAGGCTGATCGTCCAGGTCGCCACCGAGACGCTCACGCCGAGCTCGTCGCCGAGCAGCGGGAGCGCGACAGCGGCCGAGGAGGAGCCCATCCCGGCCAGGCCGAAGAGGAGTCCCAGCAGCATCGAGACGCGGCGGGAGTCGTCGGGCTTCACGACACGGTTCAACGCCGCCGGGCCCCCGCCCATTCCGCCCCGGGCATTCCCGGAGGTCTCTAGCGCAGGACCCGCGGCCCCGCCCGCAGCCACCAGGCGGCCGCGCCGCGTACCCGCTCGGGCAGCGTCGGGTCGGCGGCCAGCGCCGGCAGGCAGGGGTGACCGGTCAGACCGGCGGCGTAGAGCGCGGCCTCGGTGAGCCCGGCGCGCAGCTCCTCCTCCGGGACCACGTGCCCGCCCGAGCCCGCCAGGCGCAGCCCCCGGTCGCGCTCCTCGGCGCTGCCGGCGGCGATCCACCGGGTCGCCAGCGGGTGGTAGCGGTGGTCCATCGTGCCGACCAGGCGGCGTCCGGCGCGCTCGCGCACCAGCGGGTCGGGGTGGCCGTCGACGATCTCGCCGACCTGGGCGCCGACCTTCGCAGCAAGCACCGGCACCCCGCGCAGCAGGATGTGCGAGGTCGCCGCGCGGCTCTCGTACGGCCCGATCGCGATGTCGAAGAGCAGCCGCGCCAGCATCGGCTGGGGGCCCAGCGCGAGGTCCTCGGTGATCCGCCAGGCACGCTCCTGGCACTCCGACCAGTGCTGGTTGAGCCGGGTGCGGGACCAGTCGGGGATCGCCGGGACCGGCGCCAGCGGGTGCACCGGCAGCCGGCCGCTGCCGGCGACCACCGAGCGCGGCACGAGCCGCAGCAGGTGCGAGAGCCAGTCGTGGCGGGTGGTGCCCTCCTCGGCGGCGTCGAGCCGGTCGACCAGGGCCGCCACCACCGGCGCCCAGAACCCCTCCTCGGCGACCTCGGCCATCGCCTCGATCGCGAGCGCGCCTCCGATCACGAGCCGGTCCCGCCCGGCGTCGAGCAGCTCCAGGCACCACGCCAGCGCCTCGGGCGTCGGTCGCTCCCCCACCGCGCTCATCAGGTCGTACATCACCTGCACGTGCGGGTCGCCGACGACCTCCTGCGCCACCTCCAGCACCAGGTGGCCGTACGCGCTGCAGCGCAGCAGCGCCAGCGCCTCGTAGCGGGCCGGGTAGGCGTGCCCGACCGAGCGGGACATCTCGTCGGCCAGGCGGCGTACGAGGTCGCGCGCCAGCCGCTCCGGGAGCCCGATCGCCCCCGGCTGGGCCAGGGCGCGCGCCCAGCGCAGCCACTGCCCCCCGGTCGGGTCCGGGCCCTGGAGCGCCTCGGTCAGCGCCGACATCTCCTGCGTCGTGGTGACCGGCTGCCCCGGGTCTCGGTCGGGCTGGGCGTAGGGGAAGGTCCGGCAGGCCACGTCGACCGGGGCGCGCAGGGAGCCCTCGGGCATCGCGAGCACCCGCTCGTAGGCGTCGGTGACCTGCCCGCTGCGCGTTGCGCCGGTCTCGACGCGGTGCAGCCGCGTGGTGCTGACGCCGACGGCCTCGGCCATCAGCTCCAGGCGCAGCGGCCCGCCCGCAGGTCCCGGGGTCGTCATGCGCGCCATCCGGAGGACCCACCCGACCCGCCGGTCGACGTCGACCCGAGGCCCGTTCAGGTCGGTCTCGTCGTCGAGCACCGTCTGCGGTCGCCCACCTGTCACGCCGGTCCCCCTCCGTCGCGGGCAGGACCTCTGATGACCTGCTGGCGGCACGCTAGTAGGAGCGCGGCCGGTCACGGGACCTCCGGCCCCCCTCGCCCCCCTCCGACACTTCTCCTGGTGCCCGCCCCCGAAACAAGCCGAGGTGACCCTCCCGACCGGCCGAGATGACGTTCGCGGCGCCTCGAGGTGACGTTTCCGGACAGGACGCCGGTCCCGGTCCGGTCCGGTCCCGGTCCGGTCGAACGGCCGCGCGACGGGCCCCGCACCTCTAGGGTCCGAGAGGTCCGAGAGGTCCGAGAGGTCCGAGAGGTCCGAGGGAGGGTCCGTGCACCACGTCGTCCGAGCAGCGTCCGCCCGGGTCGCGGCCGCCGTGCTCGCGC
Organism: Propionibacteriales bacterium; assembly: GCA_038256225.1. GTDB lineage: Bacteria > Actinomycetota > Actinomycetes > Propionibacteriales > Nocardioidaceae > Nocardioides. The sequence continues at coordinate 3,879 of JBBSKO010000225.1, forward strand.
TCGGGGTCGTCGCCGCGCTCCCGCCGACCCCCGCGACCGCCTCGCCCGCCGACCGGGACGACCCGCTGCTCGACGACCCCACCGGCGGCACCGCGGCCCTCCGCGAGCTCGGCGACCGGCTCCCGGCTGCCGCCCGACGCAACCACCTCGCTCCTCTCGCCCTGGCCACGCTGCTGCGCTCCGACCGCACCGCCCGCCTCGACACCGACGGCCTGCTGTTCTACGTCGAGCCC
>JBBSKO010000226.1:0-4083 GCA_038256225.1 Propionibacteriales bacterium
ATCGGCGACGACCAGTAGCCGCCCGCAACGACGGCAGCCGTCCGGGGGTGACCGACCCCCTCGGTAGGGTCGGGACGTGGTTGTCCCCAAGCGTGAGGTCGCGCTGATCACCAACCCGGCCGCCGGCAGGGGCCGGTCGGCTGGTGCCCGCGACGCCGCGGTGAATCGCCTGCGCTCGCGGGGTTTGCGGGTGCGCTCGCTCGAGGGTCGCGACCGGGCCGGCGCGACCGACCTCGCCCGCGCCGCCGTCGCCGACGGGGTCGACGCGCTGGTCGTCTGCGGCGGGGACGGGATGGTCAACGTCGGCCTGCAGGCGGTGGCCGCCACCGGCACCCCGCTGGGGATCGTGCCCGCCGGCACCGGGAACGACACCGCCCGCGCCCTCGGCATCCCGCGCGACGACCCGCTGGCCGCGGCGGACGTCGTGGCCCGCGGCTCGATCCGGATCGTCGACCTCGCGGTGACCGGCGGCCGCTACTACTCCACCGTCCTCGCCGCAGGCTTCGACGCCCTCGTCAACGCGCGGGCGGACCGGATGCGCTGGCCGCGCGGCCAGGCGCGTTACCACCTCGCCACCCTGGCCGAGCTGCGGACCGTCGCGCCCCGGTCCTACACCCTGGACCTGGACGGGCGGGTCGTCCGTACGGACGCCGTGCTCGTGGCCGTGGGCAACGGACCGTCCTTCGGCGGCGGCCTCCGCATCGCCGAGGGCGCCCGGCTCGACGACGGGATGCTCGACGTGGTCGTGATCGCCCCGATGAGCCGCGCCGCGCTGGTCCGGGCCTACCCGCGCCTGCTCGACGGCTCGCACACCACCCTGCCGCAGTACACCCACCACCGTGCCCGACGCGTGACGGTCGCCGCCCCCGGCATCGTCGCCTACGCCGACGGGGAGCGGTTCGGACCGCTGCCCACCACGATCGAGGCCGCCCCGGGGGCGCTGGCGGTCCTGGCCCCTGGAGGTGCCGCATGACCACGCCGGCCGAGCGCTACGCGTCCTACCGTGCCGAGCGCGAGCACCCCGTGCTGCGCGACTTCGCCGCCCACTACGAGTTCGCCCTCGACGACTTCCAGCTGCGTGCCTGCCGGGCGATCGAGGACGGCCGCGGCGTGCTCGTCGCGGCGCCGACGGGGTCGGGCAAGACCATCGTCGGCGAGTTCGGGGTCCACCTGGCGCTGCAGACCGGGCGCAAGACCTTCTACACGACCCCGATCAAGGCGCTGTCCAACCAGAAGTACCACGACCTGGTGGCCCGCTACGGCCCGGAGAACGTCGGCCTGCTGACCGGTGACGACGTCGTCAACGGCGACGCACCGGTCGTCGTGATGACGACCGAGGTCCTGCGCAACATGCTCTACGCCGGGTCCAGCACCCTGGTCGGCCTCGGCTTCGTGGTGATGGACGAGGTGCACTACCTCGCCGACCGCTCCCGTGGCGCGGTGTGGGAGGAGGTGATCATCCACCTGCCGGAGTCGGTCAGCGTGATCTCGCTGTCCGCGACAGTCTCGAACGCCGAGGAGTTCGGCGAGTGGCTGGCCACCGTGCGCGGCGAGACGACCACGATCGTCGAGGAGCGCCGCCCCGTCCCGCTCTACCAGCACGTCCTGGTCGGGCGCCGGCTGCTCGACCTCTTCGCCTCCTCCGACGTCGATGCCTCCGCCGGGTTCGTCCAGGAGGGCGCGCCGGTCAACGACGAGCTGGTCAAGCTGGCCCGCGACGACTGGGCAGCGACCCGGATCAAGGACCGCCGCACCCCGAAGAAGGGGCGCGGCAAGACGCCCCGGCCCTCCGGCGGGGGCGGGGGAGCCGGCGGCGGGCAGGGGGCGCGTCCGGTCGGCAACGGCCGCCGGGTGTGGATCCCGAGCCGGGTCGACGTGCTGACCGCGCTCGACCGCGAGGGCCTGCTGCCGGCGATCACCTTCATCTTCAGCCGGGCCGGCTGCGCGGCGGCGGTGCAGCAGTGCCTGGACTCCAACGTCCGGCTGACGACGCCGGCCGAGCGCGAGGAGATCCGTACCTTCGTCGAGGCGTCCTGCCGGGACCTGCCCGCCGACGACCTGCAGGTGCTCGGCTACCACGACTTCCTCGACGGGCTGGTCCGCGGCGTCGCCGCGCACCACGCCGGGATGCTGCCGGCCTTCAAGCACGTCGTGGAGGAGCTCTACCTGCGCGGGCTCTGCAAGGCGGTCTTCGCGACCGAGACCCTGGCGCTCGGCGTCAACATGCCGGCGCGCACCGTGGTCATCGAGAAGCTCAGCAAGTGGAACGGCGAGACCCACGCCGACATCACGCCGGGGGAGTACACCCAGCTGACCGGTCGCGCCGGCCGGCGTGGCCTCGACGTCGAGGGCCACGGGGTGGTGCTGTGGCAGCCGGGGATGAACCCCCGGGAGGTCGCCGGCCTGGCCTCCACGCGGACCTACCCGCTGCGCTCCTCCTTCCGGCCGTCCTACAACATGGCCGTCAACCTGGTGCACCAGTTCGGCCGCACCCGCTCGCGCGAGCTGCTCGAGCAGTCCTTCGCGCAGTTCCAGGCCGACAAGGCCGTCGTCAGCCTCGCCCGGCAGCTGCACAAGGCCGAGGACGCGCTGGACGGGTACGCGGAGGCGGCGACCTGCCACCTCGGCGACTTCATGGAGTACGCCTCCCTGCGCCGTCAGGTCAACGAGGTCGAGAAGGATGCCAGCCGCAGCCGCCGCGCCGACCGCCGCGACCTGGCCCTCGGCTCGCTGCAGAAGCTGAGGATCGGTGACGTCATCGAGGTGCCCGGCGGGAAGTTCGCCGGCACGGCCCTGGTGCTGGACCCGGGCTGGGACCCTGACAACCCGCGGCCGTACGTCCTCACCCAGCAGCGCCAGGCGCGCCGGCTCGGGCCGATGGACTTCCCGGAGCCGGTCGAGGCGCTGGCCCGGATGCGGGTGCCGAAGAGCTTCAACGGCCGCAACCCCCAGCAGCGCCGCGACCTGGCGGACGCGCTGCACAAGCGCGCCGCCGACATCCCGCCGCCGCACCTGCGGGCGTCGGCGCGCGACGACGGCCGGGGCGGCGACGGCCGGGACGGCCCGGACCGTACGGCGGCCCGGGTCTCGGACCTGCGCGCCCGGATGAAGGCACACCCCTGCCACGGGTGCAGCGACCGCGAGGACCACGCCCGCTGGGCCGAGCGGCACTTCAAGCTCGAGCGCGACTCCGCGACCCTGCGTCGTCGGGTGGAGAACCGGACCAACACCGTCGCGCGCCAGTTCGACCGGGTCTGCGAGGTGCTCACCGCGCTCGGGTACCTCGAGGGTGACGAGGTCACCACCGAGGGCGCTCGGCTGCGGCGCCTCTACTCCGAGATGGACCTCGTGGCGGCCGAGTCCCTGCGCCAGGGCCTCTGGGACGGCCTCACGTCCTCGGGCCTGGCCGCGGCGCTGTCGGTGCTGGTCTTCGAGGCGCGCCGCCCCGACGACGCCCGCTCGCCGCGGGTACCCGGAGGCAGCACCGGGGCCGCCATCGACGCGATGATGAAGCTCTGGGGCGACCTGGACGGCCTCGAGAAGCAGCACCACCTGGACTTCCTGCGGCGTCCCGACGCGGGCTTCGCGTGGTGCGCCTTCCGGTGGGCCGAGGGGGACGACCTCGACGACGTCCTCGGCACCACCGACCTCACCGCGGGTGACTTCGTGCGCTGGATGAAGCAGCTGGTCGACCTCTCGGGGCAGGTGGCCACCGCCGCGGGACCCGGCCCGCTCCGCGACACCGCCCGGGCCACGGTCAAGCAGCTCAAGCGCGGCGTGGTGGCGTACTCGGGCCTGGCGGAGTAGCCGGCGGCGCGACGTCCGAGGAGCGGGCCGATCGCCCGTCGCGAGCGTCGACCTGTGAGTTTCACGCACCTGGTGCGTGAAACGGTCAGGTCGACGGGCGGGATGTGTGCTCGGGCGGGCTGACCTGGTGGGTGAGGAGTGAGCGCAGCGAGCGTCTCGAGACCGGTCCCGGTGTCGATGGGTGATCTGCGTGCACCTGGTGCGTGCAGATGACCCATCGACAGGGTCGGGGGAGTGTCTGGGCGTGCCGGTACCCCGGTGGGCGTGCCCGGTCCG
>JBBSKO010000227.1:0-4052 GCA_038256225.1 Propionibacteriales bacterium
GCGGCCGACCTCGCCCTGCCGGTCGAGGACCTGCAGCTGACGGTCCGGTCCTACAACTGCCTCAAGCGCGAGGGCATCCACACCGTGGGTGAGCTCATCAGCCGCTCGGAGCAGGACCTGCTCGACATCCGCAACTTCGGTGCGAAGTCGATCGACGAGGTCAAGGCCAAGCTCGTCGAGATGGGCCTCTCGCTCAAGGACAGCGCGCCCGGCTTCGACCCGGCCACCGCGCTGGCCGCCTACGACGACGATGACGACGCCTTCGTCGAGGACGAGCAGTACTGATCACCCCGGGGGCGTCCGTCCCCGACCCGCACACCCACTACCCGGGTACCTGACACGGCCCGGGAGGATCGAGAAGAACGATGCCCAAGCCCAAGAAGGGCGCCCGCTTCGGCGGCAGCCCGGCGCACCAGCGCCTGATCATGGCCAACCTGTCGACCGCGCTCTTCGAGCACGGCCGGATCACCACCACCGAGGCCAAGGCGCGTCACCTGCGTCCGATCGCGGAGAAGCTGATCACCAAGGCCAAGAAGGCGCACCTCGGCGAGAACCCGCTGCACCAGCGTCGTGAGGTCCTGCGGACCATCCACGACAAGGGTGTCGTGCACCTGCTCTTCACCGAGATCGCGCCGACCTTCGCCGAGCGTCCGGGTGGTTACACCCGGATCACCAAGATCGGCCCCCGCAAGGGCGACAACGCCCCCATGGCGGTCATCGAGCTGGTGACCGAGGCGTACAGCGCCACCCCGCGCGCGGCGACCTCGCGCCCGGCCGCCGCCGCCGCGCCCGCCGCGACGGAGTCCGAGGACACGACCGAGGCCCCGGCCGAGGACGCGCCCACGGCGATGACCGAGGAGACCGCGCCCGACAGCACGGTCGCCGAGTCCGACGAGCCGGCCGGCGACGGCCCGGCGGCCGCGGACTCCACCGAGGACGACGCCGCGGACAGCACCGAGAGCACCGAGGGCGACACCAAGGCCTGAGCCTGGTCGTCACCCGCCGAGGGCCCCGTCACCGAGAGGTGGCGGGGCCCTCGTCGTTCGTCACGAGGGTGTCGAGCACGGCGGCGGCGTCGACGCTCCGGGGCCGGCCCCCGGATCCCGCGAGCTGTCGGGTGAGGGCCTGGACGGCCGCGTTGACCGGGGTGGGGACGCCGTTCAGCCGCCCCAGCAGGACGACCTCGCCGGCGAGGTAGTCGATCTCGCTGGCCGTGCCGCGGGTCAGGCTCTGCCAGGTGGAGCCCCCGTCGTCGTCGACGTCGGCGCGGCGCCGGAGGTGGTCCCCGCGGCGCAGGCGGTCCTCCTTTGGTGCTGACGCAGGGCAGGCCGAGTGCGGCGAACAGGGCCTCGCCCTCCGCCCGCGCGCGCCGGACGAGCTCCTCGGCGTCGTCGCCGGGGACGACGGCCGCGTCGACACCGTTGCCGAGGTTCATCAGCAGCTTGCGCCGCTTCCACGCCACCACCTCGGAGCGCTGCTCGGACTCGAACCCGGCCCGGCGGAGATCGGCGGAGACCGCAGCGGTCACGGCCACCGTACGGACGCCCCCCGGCCGGTCCACCCGCAGCCCGTCGCGCTGGATCGCCGCGGGGTGCTCGCCCCGGGCGACCAGCGTGAGTCTCGAAACCTCGACCTGTGACTTTCACGCACCTGGTGCGTGAAACGGTCAGGTCGACGGGCGGGGTCTGCGCTCAGGTGGGCTGACCCGGTGGGCGAGGCGCGAGCGCCGGTGTCCTCGGTGGTCGAGGAGCGAGCTCAGCGAGCGTCTCGAGACCGTTCCCGGTGTCGATGGGTGATCTACCTCCACCAGGTGCGTGCAGATGACCCATCGACAGAGCGGGGGACTGTCTGGGCGTGCCAGGACCGCCGGTGGTGGACCGGGCGCTCGCTCCCCGACGTCGGCGGGGCGGCCCTACCCGGGGGGCAGGGGGCGGCGGCTGCCGCCCAGGCGGGTGCCGCCGAGGTCGGCCCGCTGTCCTGCGGCGAATCCCTGGCCGGCGCCGCCGCCGGAGAGCTGGCGGGAGCGGGCGGTACGCGCGTGCGGGTAGGCCTGGCCGGCGGCGTCCAGCACCTCGAGGGTCCGGTCCGCCAGGACGAGCGCGGTCGACCGCCCGCCGGCCGCCCCGTGCTCCTCCGCCTCGGCCTGCGCCGCGCGCTCGGCCTCGGCCAGTCGGCGGGACACCGCGGCGGTGAACCCGGCCAGCCAGCTGCGGCGGAACGCGGCCGGGTGGTCCCACGACGGCACCGGGGTGGCCAGCATCCGGGTCGAGGCCTGCAGCAGCAGGCTGGTGAAGAGCACCTCGGCCCGCTCGAGGTCGCTGCGGTGCCCGAAGACGTGGAGGGTCCAGCCGGAGCCGTCCGCGTCCCGGCTGCGGAGCCGGACGACCTGGCACCGCAGCCGCATCGCCACCGTGCCGAGGAGGTCGGCCTTGTCGGCGGCGTACGGCGCGTCCAGCGGGATGCGGCGGTCCTCGACCGGGTCGGTGCCGGGGTCGGCGACGGCCAGCAGGGCGGCGTCGATGCCGTACGACGCGACCAGCGCCGCGGCCTTCGCCGTGTACGACTCGGCCTCGGCCTCGGTGGCCGCCGGGTCCTCGGCCTTCGCGAGCAGCTTGCGGACCTTCGCCAGCATCGCGGCGTGCGCCGTGCCCGTCCCGCTCATCGGCTCTCCTGACCTCGTCGGTGGTGCCCTCGATCCCGCGGGCGCCAGCATGCGGCATCGGGCCGACACCCCGCGCGCTCCCTCCACAGGCGACCCGGTGCGCACCGGCGCACGGGCCTCACCAGGCGTCGTCGAGCAGGCGGCCGGCCTCGGACCGGCTGAGCCCGGCGCGGCGGGCCGCGGCGGCGTACCGCGCGGCCTCGGCGCCCACGTCGCCACCGGCGACGGCCGAGCCGGACGTCGAGGCGACGAAGGTGCCGCGCCGCCCCTCGGTCACCACCACCCCGTCCGCCTCGAGCTCGCGGTAGACGCGTGCCACGGTGTTCACCGCCAGCCCGACGTCGGCGGCCAGCGCGCGCACCGTGGGCAGCTTCTCCCCGGGCTCCAGCTGCCCCGACGCGGCCCGGGACGCGATCGCGGCCCGCAGCTGGGCGAAGGGCGGCTCCGAGGAGGTGGGGTCGATGCTCAGCGGTTCCACGCCGACCAGCCTGGCACGCCCACGCGCGGTCGGCCCGAGGTGGTAGACCCTCCTCATGGCCACCGACCAGCCGGCAGAGCAGCTCCCGGGACACCCCGCCGCAGACCCGCCCGTCCTCGTGATGGGCGAGGCCCTCGTCGACGTCGTCCTCGACCCGGACGGGGGGCGTCGCGAGATGCCCGGCGGCAGTGCCGCGAACGTCGCGGTCGCCCTGGCCCGGCTGGGGCGACCGGTGCGGTTCGCCACGTCGTACGCCCGTGACCGCCTCGGCGGCCTGGTCGCCGACCACCTCGCCGCCTCCGGGGTCGAGCACGCCGGGGACCCCCGCGTGCTCGCCCGCACCTCCACCGCCGAGGCGACGCTGGCGCCGGACGGCTCCGCCTCCTACGTCTTCGACCTCGAGTGGCGCCTCGGTCCGCTGCCCGACCTCACCCCGCGCGCGGTCCACGTCTGCTCCATCGGCGCGGTGCTCGACCCCGGCTGCCGCGACGTCCTCGCCGCCCTGGAGCGGTTCGGGGACACGGCGCTGGTGACCTACGACGTGAACGTGCGCCCGTCCATCACCGGGACCGGGTCAGAGGTCGTCGAGCGCGTCGAGCGGGTCGCCGCCCTGTCCGACGTCGTCAAGGCCAGCGACGAGGACCTCGAGGCGCTCTGGCCCGGGCTCGGCGAGGCCGGCACGGCGCAGCACCTGCTCGGGCTCGGCGCGAGCGGCGTCGTCGTCACCCGCGGTGCGGCCGGCGCCGCGTGGTACGACCGCGGCGGTGTGACCGAGGTCGGGGCGGTCCTGCTCGGCGTGGCCGACACGATCGGCGCCGGCGACACGTTCTCCGCCGGCATCCTGGACGCGCTGTGGGACGACCCCGACCGGGACCGTGCGGAGGTGCTCGCGCACGCCGCGCGGCTCGCCGC
>JBBSKO010000228.1:0-4049 GCA_038256225.1 Propionibacteriales bacterium
ACCCGGAGGCCCTCGACGACGTGCACGCGGTCCTGGGTCGCCTGCGGGTGCGCCGGCGGTTGCGCGTGGAGGATCTCGGAGAAGGCCGCACGGTCGTCGTGGTTGCCCATCACCCACACCACCTCGGCGCCCAGCTCGCCGGCGACCGGCTCGACCACCTTGCGCAGCCGGTCGTACGCCGCCGGCTCGGCGAGGTCGGCGAGGTCGCCGGTGAAGACGAGCGCCTGGGGCGGAGGGTCGAGGCGGCGCAGCCGGGCAAGGGCCGCGGCCAGACCGGCCTCGGTGTCGACCGAGCCGTACTGCCGCACCCCGTGCGCCAGCAGGTGCGGGTCGCTGAGGTGGGCGATCACGTGGCGCGGCGGCGCGTGCTGGCCGAGCTGCACGGGAGCAGGCATCGCGCCACGGTACCGACCCGGGGGACCGCTCCGCGAGACCCTGGCCATCCGCTCTTGTGCCCTCCCCGCCGCGTGCCTAGCGTGGCGCCGGTGCCGGACCCTCATCTCGGGAGTGCGCCCGACCCGTCCCCCTCGACCGTCGATGCCGCCCCCTCGCCGTACCTCGCCGTCCTCGAGCGCCAGACGGCGCGGCGGGCGGCGGCGAGCAGCCCGGTGACCTCGCCCCACGACGGGGCGCCGTCCGCGCGGCACGACGCGCTCGCGTCCCACGTCGACGCGGTGGGCGACGACCTGCGCGCGCTGGTCCACGACCTGCACGCCCACCCCGAGACGGCCTACGAGGAGCACCACGCCGCCGCGGCCTTCGCCGGTCTCCTGGCCCGCCACGGGTACGACCCGCAGGTCGGCGTCGACGGCCTCGCGACCGCCGTGCGCGCCGAGGTCGCCAGCGCCGGGTTCGACCCCGCCCGGCACCGCACCGTCGCGGTGCTGGGGGAGTACGACGCCCTGCCCGGCCTCGGCCACGCCTGCGGCCACAACGTGATCGCCGCGACCGCGGTCGGTGCGGCCGTCGCGCTGCGGCGGCTGCTCGCCGAGGATCCCGACGCATTCGAGGGCCGGGTCGTCGTCCTCGGCACGCCGGCCGAGGAGGGCCACACGGGCAAGGAGCACCTCGCCCGGGCCGGCGCCTTCGACGGCCTCGACGCGGCGGTGATGTGCCACCCGTACGGCGCGGACGTCGCCGACCAGGTGTGGCTCGGCCGGCGGGTCGCCACCGCGACCTGGACCGGCCTGCCGGCCCACGCCTCGGCGCAGCCGTTCTGCGGGCGCAACGCCCTCGACGCGGCCTCGTTGGCCTACCAGGGGATCGGCCTGCTCCGCCAGCAGGTGCCCCCGGTCGACCGGCTGCACGCGGTGATCACCGAGGGCGGCACCCGCCCGTCGGTGATCCCGGCGACCGCGCGGATGGACCTCTACGTCCGCTCGCCCCACCCCGAGACGCTGGTCGACCTGTCGCGGCGGGTCGAGGACGTGCTGCGCGGCGCCGCCCTGATGGCCGGGGTGGGGCTCGACCTGCAGTGGGACGAGCACCCGCCGTCGCTGCCGGTGCGCACCAACGAGGCCCTCACCGCCCGCTGGGCGCTGGCCCAGCAGCGGCGCGGGCGGTCGCCGTACCCCGCCGGTGTCGTCCCCGAGACCCTCGCGGCCTCCACCGACTTCGGCAACGTCAGCTACCGCCTGCCCGGCATCCACCCGCTGGTCAAGATCGCCGAGCCCGGCGTCGCGCTGCACACGCCGGAGTTCGCCGCGGCCTCGGCCTCCCCGGAGGCCGAGCGGGCCGCGCTCGACGGGGCGTACGGCCTGGCCTGCGCCGCCCTGGACCTCCTGGTCGACGACGACCTGGCCGCCGCGGTCCGCCACGAGTTCGAGGAGTCCGGGGGCGCCGTCGACGTCGCCCGCTACTTCGACTAGACCCACCACTCCCGGGAGGCCGCCTACGGCCGGGTCGCGGGCGCCATCACCGGCTTCGGCGAGGTGCCGCGGATGAGGGGCGAGGCGCTGCGCCACATGACCCCGTTCCTGGTGCCGGCCTTCGTGCAGGCCGCCTTCCGGGCGGGCGACCCGGCGACGCAGATCATCACGACGATCAACCCGTACATGATCGTCCTGCTGCCCCGTTCACGTCGCCGTCGCCGGGTCGCCCGCACCCCGTCGTACGACGGCCACCGCCCCGTCGGTGCGCCCTCCTAGCCTCCGACCATGGTCGCGCGAGGGGTCCTCGGCAGCATGCTGGTGGTCTTCGGTGGCCTGGTGGTGGCCACCCTGCCGGCCTCGACACCGCTGCTCGGGCTCGACGCCCTGGTGGCGCTGCGCACCACGGAGGCCGGGCGGATGCTCGGGCTGACCGTGGTGATGGGCGGTCTCGGCATCCTCGCGGCCCAGTGGCTGCGACTGTGCCGGTCGACCGCGGCCGGCGAGCGCGACCCCGACGACGACCTCGCGCTGGTGCGCCGCGTCGCCGTCTGGTGGAGCGTCCCGCTGGTGCTGGCACCACCGCTGTTCTCGCGCGACGGGTGGTCCTACGCCGCCCAGGGCGCGCTGGTCGAGGCCGGCGTCGACCCCTACGACCACGGGCCCGGTGTGCTCGCCGGCGCGGTCGCCGAGGCCGTCGACCCACGCTGGACCGACACCCCCGCGCCGTACGGTCCCGTCCCGCTGCTGCTGGGCGGGCTCGGCGCCTCGGTCACCTCGGACCCGTGGCTGCTCGTCGTCGGCCACCGGCTGCTCGCGCTGGTCGGCCTGGTCCTCCTCGCCTGGGCCGTGCCGCGGCTGGCCCGGTGGACCGGGGCCGACCCCGCCCTGGCCTCCGCGCTCGTGCTGGTCTCGCCGCTCACGCTGGCCGCCGGCGTGGCCGGGCTGCACAACGACCTGCTGATGGTCGGCCTGATGGCGGCCGCCCTCGTCGTCGGCGTCGAGCGGCACTGGGCCGCCGGCGCGGTGCTCGCCGGGCTGGCCGCGGCGGTCAAGGTCCCCGGCGGCCTGGTCTGCGTCGCGGTCGTCGTGGCGTCCCTGCCGGCGGGTGCCGCGCTCGCGGCCCGGCTGCGCCGGCTGGCCGGCGTGGGCCTGGTCAGCGTCGGGACCCTGGTCGGCCTGAGCCTGGCCGGTGGGCTGGGCCTGGGGTGGCTGGCGGCCCTCGCGGTGCCGACCACGGTCGCCACGCCGCTGTCGCTGACCACCGTGGTCGGCGGCCTGCTCGACCTGGGCGGCGGGGCCGTGGGCCTGCCGGAGGCGACCATGCTCGACCTGACCCGCACCGTCGGCTCGGTGGCGGCGGTCGTCCTCACCGCGGTGGTCGTGCTGCGGACCCCGACGGGCGGCCGTCGCGAGGCTCTGCGTGCCCTGGTCGGGGTCCTGGCCGCGACCGTCCTGCTCAGCCCGGTGGTCCACCTCTGGTACCTGCTGTGGGTGCTCCCGTTCGCCGCCTGCCTGCGGCTGCCGCGCGCCGGCACCGCGGTGGTGCTGGTGCTGTCGCTGGTCCTGGGCCTGGCCTCGCCCCTGGACTCCTCGCTCCACGGCGCCTACCTGGCGATCGTCTGGGGCTGCCTGCTGCTCGCCGGGATCGCGCCGCTGCTGCTGGCCACCCGCGCGGGCCGCGACCGGGTCGACCGGATCGCCGAGGCGCACCTGCTCCCGGCGTGACGCCTCAGCCCGTGACGCTCAGCCCGCGGCGCCGACCGCGTCGGGCTCGCCGCCGTGCACCGCCAGCATCCGCTCGACCGAGCGGTCCCAGGTGAACAGCTCGGCCCGCCGCCGGGCGGCGCGGCGTCGCGCCGCCTCCGGCCGGGCGGCCACCCGCAGCACGGCGTCCGCGAGCGGTCCGGGGAGCGCCGGGGCCCACGCGCCGGAGGCGGCGTCGACGATCTCGCTGGCCCCGCCGGTGTCGGCGGTGACCACGGGGGTGCCGCTGGCCAGCGCCTCGAGCACCGCCAGCCCGAAGGTCTCGGTCGGACAGACCGACAGCGCGACGTCCGCACCGGCCAGGGCGGCGCTCAGCGCGGCCCGGTCGGCGACGTACCCGCCGAAGCGCACCGGGGCGTCCCCGGCGAGCGCGACCAGCTCGTCGTGGTGCGGCCCGTCGCCCCACACGTCCAG
>JBBSKO010000229.1:0-4046 GCA_038256225.1 Propionibacteriales bacterium
AGGTTGGACCAGTTCTGGTCCGCCTCGGGGATGCCGGTCTGGTCGAGCTCGCGGGCGCCGAGCACGAGCGCCCGGTCGACCCCGTCGATGATGTAGCGGTCGACGTCGAGCACGGGGGCCACGGAGTAGTAGTTGCGGGCCTGCTGGCGCTGCTCGAAGGTGCGTCGGACCAGCTGCGGATCGACCAGCGGGACCGAGGAGATCGACCCGGCGACGCCCTGGGCGGCGGAGGCGTTGACCGAGGCCTCGGAGGTGTACTCCTGCGGCTCCACGTCCTGGAGGTCGTAGGCCTGGCGGGTGGCGTCGATGTTGGCGGCGATGAACTCCGCCTCCTGGTCGGCCTCCGAGGGCCGGACCTGGAACTGCTGGACCACGGCCGGCCAGATCATGCCCATCAGGATCGAGGAGAGCACGAGCAGCGCGAGGCCGACGGCCGGCAGCTGCCAGGTACGACGCCACACGTTGACGAAGAACAGCAGCGCGCAGACCAGCGCGATACCGGCCAGGATGTTGCGCGCCGGCAGCACCGCGTTGAAGTCGGTGTTGTGCATCCCGGTGAACAGGTTGCCGTCCTGCAGGACCAGGTCGTAGCGGTCCAGGAAGTAGTCGGCGGCCTTGGCCAGCACGAAGATGCCGAGCAGCACCGACAGCTGGATCTGTGCGGCGCCGGAGATCTTGTCTCGCTTGGCCTGGAGGCGGATCCCGCCGTACAGGTAGTGCACGAGGCCGGCCGCGAGCGCCGAGACGATCATCAGGGCCATCGCGAAGCCGGTGACGAAGTGCAGCCACGGCAGGTCGAACACGAAGAACCCGATGTCGCGGTCGAAGTAGGCGTCGGTGCTGCCGAAGTCGGTGCCGTTGCGCCACAGGAGGTACTCGCGCCACTGGCCCAGCGCGGAGGTGCCGGCGAAGACGCCGATCACCGCGGCGACGCCGACCAGCAGCAGCCTGCGTACGGGCGCGATGGTCTGGCGGTAGCGCTCGAGGTTGTTCTGGTCCGGCGTCGCGATCCGCGTGGTGGGGCGGAACCGGAAGGCCAGGGCCATGTTGAGCCCGACCACGACGGCCATCAGGATGCCGAAGACCACGAAGAGCCCGACGCGGGTCCACAGCAGGGTCGTGAAGACCTCGGTGTAGCCGACGGAGGAGAACCACAACCGGTCGGTGTAGAGCGCGGCGAAGGCCGTCAGCGCGAAGAAGAGCACCACCAGGATGCAGACGGTGACCAGCAGCGCCTTGGCGCGGCGGGAGGGGCCGGGCGGCGGGGGTGGCGCGGTCCGGCGCGGGTCCTCGTCGTCGAAGAGCTCGCTCACGTGGGTGTACTCCTTGCGGGGTGCGGCAGGGGGCGGGAAGGCGTCGCGCGGAGGGCCCGGCGACTGGTGGTGTCGGTGGTACTCATGATGCCGGGCTCACCCTGACAGCTCCCCGGACGCGGCCGCGGCGCCGTCGTCGGCCCCGCCCTCGGCCCGGTCGTCTGACCCGTCGTCTGCCAGGGTCTCGCGCACCAGCGCGAGCAGGCCCGGCACGAGGTCGGTGCCACCCACGACCGCGGCGTCGTCGTCGTGGGAGCGGAACCGCAGCACGCAGTACGTCGCCCCGTGGCGGGTCGCCCCGGCCACCATCCGCAGCTCCTGGCGGTCGGGATGGGTGCGGGCGAACTCGGCCTGGGCGGCCGGGTCGTCGGGCAGGTCGTCGTCGACGCCCGGGGGCAGCACGAACCGCTCGACGACCGCGGCGCACCCGGCGACGCCCTCGGGCCAGCCGATCTGCTCCAGCTGCTGCTCCAGGGGCAGGTCGGCTCGCAGGTCCTCCTGCTCGACCGGCGTCAGCGACCCGGCCGCGGCGGAGTCGTCCAGGCCCATCGCGGCCGCCAGATCGGGCTCGCCGACGACCAGGCGGGCCGTCTCGACCAGGGCGTAGAGCCGCGCGGGCTGGTCCCAGCCGGCGGTGGCGACGTGCTGCTCGATCTCCAGCACGGCCGAGGCCAGGGCGGGGTCGACGTCCGCCGCGAGCTCCCCGGGCGGGGTCGCGCCGGTCTCGTCGGCCGGGGAGTCGGGTGCGTCGTCGGTCATCCGGCGTCCTCGCAGGAGGGGAGGTCGGCGTCGGGATCGGCGGTCCAGTCCTGGACCGCCTCCAGGCCGGCCTCGAAGGTGTCGGCGCGGGCGAGCCGCATCGCGCCGTTGTCGGCGGCGAGGGCGTCCTCGCAGTTCGCCGGGGGGACCAGGAAGAGCCCGGCACCGTCGGCGCGGGCACCGGCGACCTTCTGGGCGATGCCGCCGATCGGGCCGACGGCGCCGTCCGGGCCGATCGTGCCGGTGCCGGCGATCGACCTGCCGTCGGTCAGCGAGCCGGGGGTCAGGGTGTCGTAGATGGCCAGGGCGAACATCAGCCCGGCGCTGGGGCCGCCGATGGCCGGCGGGATGTTGACCTGGACGTCGACCGGCAGCTCGAAGCCGAGGCCGATCCGGACCCCGATCCGCTGCTCGCCGTCGACCTGCTCGGGGGTGACCTCGACCTCGCGCTCCTCGTCACCGCGCGCGACGGTCAGGCTCAGCGGGTCCCCGGCCGGGGTGGCCTGGACCGCCTCGACGATGTCGTCGCCGGTACGCACGCGCTCCCCCGCCGCCTGCAGCACGACGTCGCGCGCCTTCAGCACGCCGTCGGCGGGGGTGTCCGCGTCGACGTAGCTGACCTGGATCCGGGTCGGCACGTCGTACCCGAGCTCGCGCAGCGCGACCGCGGTGGCGGTGTCCTGCGAGGAGACCATCTCGACCTGGCCCTCGATGTCGCTCTCCTCGGCGGTGTCCTCCTCGCCGTAGATCGCGTCGTAGGGGTAGACCGCGTCGTCGTCGTCCCACCAGGTGCCGACGACGTCGAACAGGCTCTTGCGCTGACCCGGGACCGAGACCAGCACGGTCGTCATCCGCAGCTGGCCGTCGTCGCGGTAGGCCTTGGCGCCGTCGACCTGGATGATCTCGGAGCCGCCGTCCTCGGCGAGCACGTCGAAGGTGTCACCGGGCTCGTAGGTCGCGAACGGCAGCGGCACGAGGGCGGCCACCAGGACCAGGACCACGACCAGCGGCGCCGCGACGAGGGCGGCGATCAGTCGCTGGTTCACGGCCCCACTGTCTCATCCCGCCCAACCCGGACCGGCAGGCAGGCGCAGGTCAGGAGGTGCGGGTCAGGAGGCGCGGCGGGACGGGCGGACGGCGACGCCGGTGCTGCGGTCGGCTTCGGGGGGCGCCACGGCGTACCCCGGGGTGTGCCGCGGCGACGACAGCGCCTCACCCATCCGACGCACGGCGGTCTCGCGGTCGACCTCGCCGCGGCCCTCGCGGCCGAGCCAGCCCACCCAGAACATCGCCAGCACGGTCGCCACGACCGGGGGCACGAGCCACAGCAGGACCATCACGGGACCGAGGCTAGGGCCCGGGCGCCGCTCGGACGGGGAGGCGCACCGGACCGCCTGTGCCGGTCGTGGGCGGCGGCGGCCCGGGTCGTACGGTCGGCGCCATGCGCAACCCCGTCGGCACCCACGTCCCGGTCGGCAAGGGGCTCGTCGCCGGGGCGCTGGCGCGGGCCGAGGCGCTGGGCTGCGAGACCTTCCAGGTCTTCGTCGGCAATCCGCGCGGCTGGGCGCTCTCGGCCGGCGACGCCGCCGAGGACGCCCGGTTCGCCGCCGCCACCGCCGAGCGCGGCCTGCGGGTGTTCGTGCACACCCCCTACCTGGTCAACCTGGGCAGCCCGACCCCCGCGACCGTCGAGCGGTCGGTCGCCCTGGTGGCGCACAACCTGGCCCGGGCCGCGAGGATGGGCGCCGAGGGCGTCGTGGTGCACACCGGGTCGTACGTCGACGCGCAGCTGGGTGCGCAGGAGGCCGCCGCGCGGCACGCCGCCGCGCTGCACCAGGTCGGCGAGGCCCTGGCGCCCGTCCTGGACACCCTGACCGCGCTGGGCGAGGACTCCCCCTGGCTGCTGCTCGAGCCGACCGCGGGCCAGGGCCGCAGCCTGTGCGCCGGCGTCGACGACCTGCCGGCGTACCTCGA
>JBBSKO010000230.1:0-4017 GCA_038256225.1 Propionibacteriales bacterium
CAAGCAGGGGGTTAGGGGTTCGAGTCCCCTAGGCTCCACCGCCGAGATGACGCTCGCGGACAGCCGAGATGACGGTTCCGGCGCCTCGAGATGACCTTTCCGGCGCCGGATCGCCGGCGTACGGGTCGTCGGCCGCGTGACGTGGCCTCCTGACGCCGTTGGTCCTGCTGTTCGTGTGGGACGCCGTGGTGACCTGGCCTACCTCCACGGCTGGCTCGGGTTCGGCGAGATCACCATCCAGTACACGCTCAACGGCACGGCCGTCGCGCTGTTCCTGGGGTTCATGGTCAACGGCGCCTACGCCCGGTGGTGGGAGGCGCGGACGCCGTGGGGCACGGTCACCCACCACTCGCGCAACCTGGCCCGCGCTGGTCACCGAGGTCGTCCGGGCGCAGGCGGCGTACGTGCACGTCCTGCGGACCTCCCTGCGGGGCCAGGAGCCTCCCGAGGAGCTGACCCGCTACGGGACCGGCGCGGTGGCGGCGCGGGTGGTGCCGGCGACCAACAAGCCGAACGCGGTCCTGAACGAGATCGGCGCGCTGCTCACCGAGGCCCGTCGCCGGGCGATGGTCGACACGATCACCCGCGTCCAGCTCGAGACGACCCCGGCCACGCTGGCCGACGCCCAAGGAGGCCTGGAGCGGATCAAGAACACCCCGCTGCCGGTGCAGTACCGCTTCCTGCCGTCGTTCTTCGCCCTCACCGTCTGCGTGATCCTGCCGTTCGCGATGGTGCAGGACCTGGGGTGGCTGACCCCGGTGGGGTCCGGGCTGGTCGGGATGATGTTCCTGCTGGCGGTGCAGGTCGGCCGGTACCTCGCCGACCCGTTCCGCGACGAGATCCACGACGTGCCGATGACCGCGATCACCCGCACGATCGAGATCGACCTGCTGGAGACGATCGGGGAGCGGTCGCCGGACCGGGTGGGTCCGCAGCGCGAGGTGCTGTGGTGAGCGCGCCGGAATCGTCACCTCGAGGCGCCGCGAGCGTCATCTCGGCTGTCCGGAAGCGTCTTCTCGGCGACTAGGCTCCGCGGGTGCAGGCCCTCCCCCCGTTCGCCCGCGGACCCGTGCTGGGCGCGATGGCGGCGGTGGCGCTCGCGCTGACGCTGGCCAGCCCGGCCTACGGGTACCACCGCGACGAGCTGTACTTCCGGATGCTGCCCCCGCAGTGGGGCTACGTCGACCAGCCGCCGCTGACCCCGCTGATCGCGCGCGCCACGACGCTGCTGGTCGACGAGACCTGGGCGCTGCACGTGCCGGCCACGCTGCTGATGGCGGTCTCGGTCGCCGTGGTCGCCCTGATCACCCGCGAGCTCGGCGGGGACCGGACCGCGCAGACGCTGTGCGCCTGGGCCTACGCCACCTCGCTGCTGCCGCTGGAGTTCGCCCGGGTCCTGCTGACCGCCACGGTCGACCTGGTGGTCTGGCCGCTCGTCGTGCTCCTGGTCCTGCGCGCCGTACGCCGCGACGAGCCCCGGTGGTGGCTGGCCGTCGGGCTGGTGGTGGGCCTGAGCACCTACAACAAGTGGCTGGTCTCGCTGCTGGTGCTCTCCCTGGCCGCCGGCATCGCGATGCTCGGGCCGCGTCGGCTCCTCCGCTCGCCCTGGGTGTGGGGGGCGGGTCTGCTGGCACTGGCGCTGGCCGCGCCCAACCTGGCCTACCAGGCCACGAACGGCTGGCCCCAGCTCGACATGGGCAGTGCCCTGGCCCGGCACAACGCCACCGAGGTACGGCTGCTGGCCCTGCCCATCCTGCTGGTGATGCTCGGGCTGCCGCTGGTCCCGGTCTGGGTCGCGGGGCTGGTCTCGCTCTGGCGCGGGCGCGACGGCTGGGGCGACGTGCGGTTCCTGGCGGTGGCACTCCCCGTGCTGCTGGTCCTGGTCGTGACGGGCGGCTCGCAGTTCTACTACTCGCTGGGCCTCCTGACCGTCGCCCTCGCGGCCGGCTGCGTCGTGGTGGTCCGGTGGTGGCGCGACGGGCCGCGCAGCCGCGCCCGGTGGGTGGTCGCCGGGGTCGCCGTCAACGCCGCGGCCTCGGCGGTGATCGCGCTGCCCCTCGTCCCGGTCGACCACCTCGGCTCGACCCCGGTCCCGCTGTTCAACCAGATCGCCCAGGACCAGGTCGGCTGGGAGGAGTACGTCGCCGACGTCGCCCGCGTGCGGGACGCGCTGCCGGCCGAGGACCGGGCGCGGGCGGTCGTGGTCACCGACAACTACGGCGAGGCCGGGGCGATCGACCGGTACGGCGCGGCCTACGGCATCGACGAGGTCTACAGCGCGCAGAACGAGCTCTACCTCCAGGGCCGGCCGCCGGACGAGGCCACGCTCGCCGTCGTGGTCGGTACCCGGACCGGCATCCTGCGGCGGGTCTTCAGCGACTGCCGGATCGGCGGTCGCCTCGACCACGGGCTGGGCGTGGACAGCCAGGAGCAGGGCCGGCCGGTCACGGTGTGCGACCTGCCGCGCGGCGGGTGGGAGGCCGTCTGGCCCCGGTTGCGACACTACGACTGAGGCTCGGGCACGGCCTCGTACGCTGAGGGGGTGCGCACGTTCCTGACCCCCCGGATGCTGGGGGCGCACCTGCTCGCCCTGGTGCTGGTGACGGTCGCGCTGCTGCTCGCCGCGTGGCAGTTCGCCGCCTGGGACGCCCGGCGCGACGCCGAGGCCCGCGACCTGAGCCGGATCGAGCCGGTCGCGATCACCGACGCACTGGGCCCCGACGACCCCTTCCTGGGCGACCTCGTCGGCCAGCCCGTGGTGCTCGAGGGTCGGTGGCTCGGTGACGCGACGGTGCTGGTCTCCGGCCGGGAGAGCGACGGTCGCGACGGCTTCTGGGTCGTCACGCCCCTGCAGGAGGACGCCACCGGGTCGGCCCTGCCGGTGGTGCGCGGATGGACCGCCGACGCGTCCGACGTGCCCCCGGTCCCGACCGGCGACGCCGAGATGGTCGCCTACCTCCAGCCCCCCGAGGGCCGCGTCATCACCGACGCGGACCCCACCGACGACGTCGTGCCCCAGCTGCGCACCGCCGACCTCCAGCAGCGCGTCGAGGTCGACCTCTACGGCGCGTACGTCGTTGTCCCGCCGCCCGCGGCCGACGCCATCGCCCCCGGCGACTGGCCGCACGGCCGGACCGCGGTCAACGACGGGACCGACGGCCTCGAGCCGGCCACCGTCGAGCAGCTGCCCCCGGTCGGGCAGACCACCGCGCTGCGCAACCTGCTGTACGGCATCGAGTGGGTCGTCTTCGGCGGGTTCGCCGGCTTCATCTGGTGGCAGTTCGTGCGTGACACACGTCGCGCGGAGTCCGAGGACGACGCCGACCCGGAGCCCTCCCCGCAGCCCGACCCGGTAGGTTCGGAGCCGTGAGGGGCGCGCTGACGAGGTACCGGGTGATGGCCACGATCGTCGGCGTCCTGCTGGTCGTGCTGATCCTTGTCGGCACCCCGCTGGCCAACTTCGACGGCACCGGCATGTGGTACGTCATCCCGTCCACGCCCGAGGTCTTCCCGGCCGGGTCGACGGCCCACGAGGTCGGCCTCGCGATCACCGAGTACCTCGGCGTGGCCCACGGCTGGCTCTACATGATCTTCCTGGTCACCGCCTTCTGGTTGAGCCGCAAGGCCGACTGGGACCTCGGCTTCACCGTCGTCACGCTGCTCTGCGGCACCGTCCCGCTGCTGTCCTTCTGGGCCGAGCGCCGGGCCACGCGCCGGGTGCGGGCCGAGCACGGCGCCGAGCTGTCGGCGCCCGCCGCGCCGACGGCCGCCACCCGTTGAGCGCGTGACCACCGCTTTCGTCCTCGGCGGCGGCGGCGTCCTGGGCGCGGTCGAGGTCGGCATGCTGCGGGCCCTGCTGGAGCGGGGTGTCACCCCCGACCTGGTGCTCGGCACCAGCGTCGGAGCCCTGAACGGCGCGCTGGTGGCCAGCGACCCGACCCCGGAGGTGGCCGACCGGCTGACCTCGCTGTGGCGCTCGGTCGCGGAGCCCGGTGAGGAGCTCTACGGCGACCGCCG
>JBBSKO010000231.1:0-4000 GCA_038256225.1 Propionibacteriales bacterium
GCTGCTGACCCACCCGCAGGTCAAGGCCGTCAGCTTCGTCGGCTCGACCCCCGTCGCGCGCTACGTCTACGAGACCGGCACCGCCCACGGCAAGCGGGTCCAGGCCCTCGGCGGCGCCAAGAACCACATGCTGGTGCTGCCCGACGCCGACCTCGACCTGGCCGCGGACGCCGCGGTCAACGCGGGCTTCGGCTCCGCCGGCGAGCGGTGCATGGCCGTCTCCGCCCTGGTCGTCGTGGAGCCGGTCGCCGACGACCTCGTCGCCCGGATCGCCGAGCGCGTGGGGCGGCTGCGTACCGGCGACGGGCGCCGCGGCTGCGACATGGGCCCGGTGATCACCCGCGAGGCCCGCGACCGGATCGCCTCCTACGTCGGTGCCGGCGCGGAGGCCGGCGCGACGGTGGTCGTCGACGGCCGCGAGGGGGAGTACGACGCCGACGGCGACGGGTTCTTCATCGCCCCGAGCCTGATCGACCACGTCACCACCGACATGAGCGTCTACACCGACGAGATCTTCGGCCCGGTCCTGGCGGTCCTGCGGGTCGCCTCGTTCGACGAGGGGCTGGAGCTGATCAACGCCAACCCGTACGGCAACGGCACCGCGGTCTTCACCCACGACGGCGGCGCCGCCCGCCGCTTCCAGCGGGAGGTCGAGGTCGGGATGGTCGGGGTCAACGTGCCGGTGCCCGTCCCCGTCGCCTACTACTCCTTCGGCGGCTGGAAGAGCTCGCTCTTCGGCGACACCCACGCCCACGGCACCGAGGGCGTGCACTTCTACACCCGCGGCAAGGTCGTCACGCAGCGCTGGCCCGACCCGAGCCACGGCGGCGTCGACCTCGGCTTCCCGAGCAACACGTGACGCAGCCGCACCCGCTCGTGGTCACCCTGGTCCTCGACGACGACACCACCGCCCGGTTCGAGGCCGAGCGCGCCGCGCTCTTCCCTGCCGGGCGGACGAAGGTCGGCGCGCACCTCACGCTCTTCCACGCGG
Organism: Propionibacteriales bacterium; assembly: GCA_038256225.1. Classification (GTDB taxonomy): domain Bacteria; phylum Actinomycetota; class Actinomycetes; order Propionibacteriales; family Nocardioidaceae; genus Nocardioides. Next base: position 992 of record JBBSKO010000231.1, read on the forward strand.
TGCCCGGCGAGCGGCTCGACGACGTGCGCGCCCAGGTCCGGGCGCAGGCGCGCCGGTCGTCGTTCGCGCTGCCGGTGACCGAGGTGATGGCGCTCGGCAAGGGCGCGGCCTACCGGCTGGACAGCCCCGACCTCGTCGCCCTGCACGCCGACCTGCAGCGCGCCTGGTGGGACGACCTGACGAAGCAGGACCGCCAGCCGCTGCGCCCGCACGTCACGGTGCAGAACAAGGTCGACGCGGACGTCGCCCGCGCGACCGTCGACCGGCTGCGGGCCGACTTCACCCCGTTCACCGCCACGGGCGAGGCACTGGCCGTCTGGCGCTACGTCGGCGGGCCGTGGGAGCCGGTCGAGCGGTACGCGTTCGCGCCGCCCGCCCCCTGAGCCGACACCGGGACTAGCCCGGCCCCGTCAGGTGGCGAGCCGGCGCGAGCCGCCGGAGCCGTACCGGCGGCGCGGGCTGGTCCCGATCACGCCGGGGTCGCCCGGCGCACCGTCGCCCGAGGTCTCGTCGAGCCACTCGTCGAGCGCCGGCCAGGTCGTGGTCGCCGCGGCGCGGCCGGTGAGCAGCCCCAGGTGCCCGCCGGGCACGATCTCGAAGCGGGTCTCCGGCGACCCGGTCAGCAGCGGCTCGACCGCCTTGACCGCGGCGACCGGGGCGATCCGGTCGTTCGCGCCGGCGACGACGAGGACCGGGACCCTGACGTCGGCCAGGTCGACCTCCAGCCCGTCGGCCCTGCAGGTGCCGCTCGCGAGCCCGGTGCCGCCGAGGAAGCGGTGGTAGAGCTGGCCGTAGGCGCGGCCGGGGTAGGCCTGCATCCGTCGACGGAACCGCTCGACGGCCTGCAGCTGGGCCCAGTACTCGCCGTCGTCGACGTGCACCGCGAGCGCGAGGGGGCGGGCGACCAGGCGCTGCACGGGCGGCAGCTGCACGGCCCAGGAGGCCAGCGGCGGGGTGCCGCCGAGGGCGCGGTAGCCCTGGCGGAGCAGCCCGCCGCCCTCGGTGGGGTCGAACAGGGGCCGCGGCGGCGCGACCATCGGCACGAGGTCGGTGTCGACCGGCGACCCCAGCACGGTCACGGACGCGAGCGGCAGGTCGGCGTCGAGGGCGGCGGCCAGCAGCGCCATCGTGCCGCCGAGGCTCCAGCCGACGAGGTGCACCGGCCGGCCGCCGGCGTGCGCCGAGGTCTCGCGGACCGCGGTCGGCACGGCGTCGGTGACGAAGGGAGCGAGGGCCAGGTCGCGGTCGCGGAAGGGGACCCGGCCGTACTCCACGAGGTAGGTGGGCCGGCCGCCGCCGACCAGGTGCTCGACCAGGGAGCAGCCGCGGCGGAGGTCGTAGGCGAGGTCGGGGGCGGCCAGGGACGCCACCAGCAGCACCGGGTCGCCGTCGGTGTGCGCCGACCCCGGCCGGTAGTGGTGCACCGTGGCCAGGTCGTCCTCGTGCACCGTGGTTCGCGGGTGGGGGCGCAGGTCGGCGACCCCGCCGCGCAGCACCCGCCGCCCCAGGGTGCCGGCCGCGGCGACGAGCTGATGGGGCTTGGGCACCAGGTCCATGGTCCGACGGTAGCCGAGCGGGTCGGGGCGCGGCCCGCCCCGGCCCGGCCGGTGCGCGGGCGTACCGGGTGGTGCCGGTGCCCGGAGCGGGGGAGTAGACACCCACCATGAGCACCCCCGTCCGTCGTACGGCCCTCGGGGCGCTTGCCGCGCTCGGCGCCGTGGCTGCCCACGACCTGGTCCAGAAGAAGCACGCCGTGCTGCGCAACTTCCCGGTGGTGGGCCACGCCCGCTACCTGGTCGAGCGGCTCGGCCCCGAGCTGCGGCAGTACGTCGTGGCCTCCAACGACGAGGAGCGGCCCTTCAGCCGCGACCAGCGCCGCTTCGTCTACGCCTCGGCCAAGATGGAGAACGCCTACGTCGGCTTCGGCACCGACAACGACCTCGAGCGGACCGTCGGCTACCCGGTCGTGCGGCACCGCACCTTCCCCGACCAGCCGCTGGGCGTGATGCCGCACGACGGCGACGACGTGCACCTGCCCGGCGCCAAGGTGCTCGGGGGTCCGCGCGGGCGCCGGTACGCCTTCCGCCCGGCCTCGCTGGTCAACATCTCCGGGATGAGCTTCGGCTCGCTGTCCGGACCGGCCCTGGAGGCGATGAACCGGGGGGCGCGCGACGTCGGGGCGTGGCACAACACCGGCGAGGGCGGCCTGTCGCGCCACCACCAGCACGGCGGCGACCTGGTCTTCCAGGTCGGCACGGCCTACTTCGCCTGCCGCGACGACCAGGGCCGCTTCGACCTCGACGCGCTGGCCGACCTGGTGGCGGCCAACCCGGTGGTGGCGGTCGAGATCAAGCTGTCGCAGGGCGCCAAGCCCGGCCTGGGCGGGATGCTGCCCGGCGCGAAGGTGAACCACGAGATCGCCGAGGCCCGCGGGATCGAGGTCGGCCAGGACTGCGCCTCCCCGGCCCGCCACACCGCCTTCCACGACGTCGACTCGATGCTCGACCTCGTGGAGCGGATCGCGGACCGCACGGGCCTGCCGGTCGGGATCAAGTCGGCGGTCGGCGACCTGCACTTCTGGGACGAGCTGGTCGCGGCGATGGCCGACGGGACGCGCGGCGTCGACTTCGTGACCGTCGACGGCGGCGAGGGCGGCACGGGCGCCGCGCCGATGCTGTTCTCCGACTCGGTCGCCTACCCCTTCCGGCTGGGCTTCGCCGAGGTCCGCCGCCGCTTCGACGAGGCCGGGATCGCCGACCGGGTCACCTTCATCGGCTCCGGCAAGCTCGGCATCCCGGAGAACGCCTTGGTCGCGCTGGCGCTCGGGGTCGACCTGCTCAACGTCGGCCGCGAGGCGATGCTGGCCGCGGGCTGCATCCAGGCCCAGAAGTGCCACACCGACCACTGCCCGACCGGCGTGGCCACGCAGAAGGTCCGCTACACCCGCGGCCTGGATCCCACCGACAAGAGCGTGCGGGTCGCCAACTACGTCCGCTCGCTGCGCCGCGA
>JBBSKO010000232.1:0-3991 GCA_038256225.1 Propionibacteriales bacterium
ACAGGGCTGGGAGGGCTGGGTGATCTCCGCCCAGGCGGGCGTCGGGGCGCGGGGTGACGGGCCGTACGTGCGGCAGAGCTGGCTGCCGGCCAGCGCGATCCGCCCGCTCGGGCCGCTCCCCCAGGCGCCGCCGCACCGGCCGCCGGGCCCGCGAGGGGCGGCGTGACGAGGATCAACCGACGAGGAGTCGGGAGCGACGAACGGCCGGATGACGGCCGGGCGGAACGGTGCATGGGGTCACGTTCCGCGCCGGCCGCCCTTCGGAGGGACAAGAACTCCCGGTCCGCCCGGTCCAGCGCGACCAGCATGCCGCGACCAGGGTCACCCGGACCAGGACCCAAAGACACGTCCGGTCGTCCTAGGACCAGGGGGCCGGTCGTCCTAGGACTGGCGAGCTCGCTGTCGTCGGTGACAACCGTTCCCGCTCCGCGGGCGTCTCCCTGTCGAGGCCGCCGCAGGGGGGCCACTCGTCTCGGAGGACCTCGTGAGAAGACCACAGCACCGCACCACCCGTACCGCCCGCCCCACCGGCTCCGCGACCGGCCGTGACCGTGGGGCGTCCGACGCACAGCAGGCCGTGGCCGTGCTGCTGATCGTGGCGCTGGGAGCCGTCGCGGCCGCGGTCGTCCAGCACCTCTGAGGCGCGAACGCCGCAGGCCACCGGCCCCGGCCCGGTCAGCCCTCGACGAGCTTGAGCCCGGCGATGCAGCCGATCAGCCCGACCAGCAGCAACGCCTTGAGCACCGACACCGACTCGGCGCCGGTCACCACCGCGAAGGTCACCGTCGTCACCGCACCGATCCCGACCCACACCGCGTAGGCCGTACCGACGGGCAGCTCCCGCAGCGACCACCCCAGGCCGGCCATGCTCATCACGAGCGCGACCCCGAAGACGACCGTCGGAGCGAGCCGGCTGAAGCCGTCCGACCGGTCCAGCGCGGTGGCCCACACGGCCTCCAGCAACCCCGACACCACGAGCACGATCCACGCCATGACACACCTCTCCCAGGTCGCCGTCTTGTCGCGTTCCGGGTACGGCGCCGCTCGTCCGGGAGCCGGGAGGGCTCGCGGCCATCCTCTCAAATCCGGGTCGGGGCGTCACCTTCGCGACGTTGCCTCGCCCTAAGGGACTTTCGGCCCTGTCCGGACCCCGCCCTCGCCGCGGCACAGTCGGAGGCAGGTCACGGGTGGGCGCCACACCACTGACCGGTTCGGCGTGGTGGCGGGGGCGACCCCGCCGCCGCGCCGTGCGGCGGTGGATCAGCCGGTGACCAGGCCCCGGTAGATCCCCACGGTCGTCTCGGCGATCGCGCCCCAGCTGAAGGACTGCTCGGCGCGCACCCGACCGGCCCGGCCGTACGCCGCCGCCGTCGCCGGGTCCGAGACCGCCCCGACCAGCGCCGCGGCGAGGTCGGCGACGTACCGCTCGGGGTCCAGCGGGGTGCCGGTGCCGTCGTCGGCCTGCTCGATCGGCACCAGCCAGCCGGTCTCCCCCGGCACGACGACCTCCGGGATGCCACCGGTCGCGGTGGCCACCACCGCGGTCTCGCAGGCCATCGCCTCGAGGTTGACGATGCCCAGCGGCTCGTAGATCGAGGGGCAGGCGAAGACGGTCGCGGCGGTCAGCAGCGCCACCACGTCGGGGCGCGGGAGCATCTGGTCGATCCAGACCACGCCGTCGCGCTCGGCGGCCAGCCCGGCGACCAGGCTCTCGACCTCGGCCATGATCTCGGGGGTGTCCGGGGCGCCGGCGCAGAGCACCAGCTGCACCTCGGGCGGCAGCGCGGCGGCCGCGCGCAGGAACAGCGGCAGCCCCTTCTGCCGGGTGATCCGGCCGACGAAGATGACCGACGGGCGGTCCGGGTCGACGCCCAGCTCGCGCACCCGGTCGGGGTCGACGACCGGCGACCACGAGGTGGTGTCGATGCCGTTGTGGACCACGTGCACCTTGCCGGGGTCGACGTCGGGGTAGCTGCGCAGCACGTCGTCGCGCATCGCCGCGCTGACCGCGACGACGCCGGCCGCGGCCTCGTACGCCGTCCGCTCGACCCAGCTGGAGACGGCGTACCCGCCACCCAGCTGCTCGGCCTTCCACGGCCGCATCGGCTCCAGGCTGTGCGCGCTGACCACGTGCGGCACCCCGTGCAGCAGGGAGGCCAGGTGGCCGGCCATGTTGGCGTACCAGGTGTGGGTGTGGACCAGGTCGGTGCCCGCGCAGCCGGCGACCATCTCCAGGTCGACCCCCAGGGTGCGGATCGCGGCGTTCGCCGACGCCAGCCCGGGCGGGTCCGCGTACGCCGTCGTGCCGGCCTCCTGGCGCGGCGCGCCGAAGCAGTGCACCCGCGCGTCGACGTCGCCGCGGGACCGCAGCGCCGTGACCAGCTCGTCGACATGCACCCCCGCCCCTCCGTAGACCTCGGGCGGGTACTCGCGGGAGCAGACGTCGATACGCATGGGCGCGAACCTACTGCCAAGTTCGGGCCCGGGCACCCCTCCCGCACCACGCGTCACGCGGTCTAGGTTCTCCCCATGACTTCAGTGTGGAAGCGCCGCAACGTGCTCACGATCGTGCTCGCCGGGGGCGAGGGCAAGCGGCTGATGCCGTTGACCGCCGACCGCGCCAAGCCGGCCGTGCCGTTCGGGGGCATCTACCGGCTGATCGACTTCGCGCTGTCCAACGTCGTCAACTCGGGCTACCTCAAGGTCGTGGTGCTCACGCAGTACAAGAGCCACAGCCTCGACCGCCACGTCACCACCACGTGGCGGATGTCGACCCTGCTGGGCAACTACGTCACCCCCGTGCCGGCCCAGCAGCGCGTGGGCAAGCGGTGGTACCTCGGCAGCGCCGACGCGATCTACCAGTCCCTGAACCTGCTCAACGACGAGAAGCCCGACACCGTCGTGGTGGTCGGTGCCGACCACGTCTACCGGATGGACTTCGCCCAGATGGTCGACCAGCACGTCGCCTCCGGCGCGGCGTGCACGGTCGCGGCGATCCGGCAGCCGATCGAGCTGGCCGACCAGTTCGGCGTGATCGAGGTCGACCCCGAGTCGCCGTCGCGGATCTCGGCGTTCCGGGAGAAGCCGACCGACCCCCAGGGCCTGCCCGACGCCCCGCACGAGGTGCTCGCCTCGATGGGCAACTACGTCTTCGACGCCGAGGCGCTGCGCGAGGCCGTCACCCGCGACGCCGACTCCGACACCGCCCACGACATGGGCGGCGACATCGTCCCGTGGTTCGTGGACCGCAACGAGGCCGCCGTCTACGACTACCAGGACAACGACGTGCCCGGCTCGACCGACCGCGACCGCGGCTACTGGCGCGACGTCGGGACGATGGAGTCCTACTACGCCGCGCACATGGACCTGGTCGCCCCGCTGCCGGTGTTCAACCTCTACAACTCCGACTGGCCGATCTACACCAGCTACGGCCCGCAGCCGCCGGCCAAGCTGGTCGCCGGCGAGGGCGGCGCCCAGGTCACGGCCTACAACTCGATCCTCTCCCCCGGCACCCTGGTCACCGGCGGCAGCGTGAACAACGCGGTGCTGTCCCCCGGCTGCTACGTCGACACGGGCGCGGAGGTCAGCGACTCCGTGCTGCTGCCCGGCGTGCGCGTCGGTGCCGGCGCGGTCGTGCGGAACGCGATCCTGGACAAGAACGTCTGGGTCCCGCCGGGGGTCCGGATCGGCGTGGACCACGAGGAGGACCGGGCCCGCGGCTTCGTGGTCCAGGACGGTCTGACCGTGCTGGCCAAGGACCAGGGCGTGCCCGCGCAGGCGCCCGTCGACGCCCCGACCACCGAGCAGGAGCAGGCGTGAGCAGCGACCGCGCGGGCACCGTCGCCCGCCCCGAGGACCTCGTCGACGTCCCCGCGCTGGTCACGGCGTACTACACCGAGCAGCCGGACCCCGACGACCCCGACCAGCAGGTCGTCTTCGGCACCAGCGGGCACCGCGGCAGCAGCCTGCGCAAGGCGTTCAACGACGCCCA
>JBBSKO010000233.1:0-3941 GCA_038256225.1 Propionibacteriales bacterium
CTGTGGCAGCAGCGGCAGCGCTCGGCGGCCCTGCTCGAGGTGGCCTCGAAGTACCCGTCGTTCCCGATCGTGCTCGAGGCCGTGCGCGAGTGCCTGCAGGACGTCTACGACCTCCCCGCCCTGACCACGCTGATGCGCCGGGTCGAGCGGCGCGAGGTCTCGGTCGTCGAGGCCTCGACGACGAGCCCGTCGCCGTACGCCCGCAGCCTGCTCTTCGGCTACGTCGCCCAGTTCGTCTACGAGGGCGACTCCCCCATCGCCGAGCGCCGCGCCGCAGCGCTCTCCCTGGACCAGGGCCTGCTGGCCGAGCTGCTCGGCCGCGCCGAGCTGCGCGAGCTGCTCGACCCCGCGGTGCTCACCGAGGTGGAGGCCGAGCTGCAGCGCCTGGCCGAGGACCGCCGGATCCGCGACGCCGAGGGCGTCGCCGACCTGGTCCGGGTGCTCGGCCCGCTCTCGACCGCCGAGCTGCGCGAGCGCACCCGGCCCGACCTGACCGACGCCGTCGAGGAGTGGACCGCCGCGCTCGGCACGCAGCGGCGCCTGGTCGCGGTGCGGATGGGCGGCGAGGACCGCTGGGCGGCCGTGGAGGACGTCGGCCGGCTGCGCGACGGGCTCGGGGTGCCGGTGCCGCCCGGCACGCCCGACGTCTTCGCCGACACCGTCGAGGACCCGCTGGCCGACCTCGTCGCGCGGCACGGCCGCACCCACGGGCCGTTCACCGTCGACGACGTGGCGACCCGTCTGGGGCTCGGCACCGCCGTCGTCCGGCACACGCTGCAGCGTCTCGGGAGCCAGGGACGGATCGTGGAGGGCGAGTTCCGACCCGGCGCCAGCGGCCAGGAGTGGTGCGACGCCGAGGTGCTGCGCCGGCTGCGGCGACGCAGCCTGGCCCGGTTGCGGCAGGAGGTCGAGCCGGTCGACCCCGCCGCCCTCGGCCGCTTCCTGCCGGCCTGGCAGGGCGTCACCACCACCAAGGGGCCGGGCGGGCGCCACCGTGGGGTCGACGGCGTCCTCGCCGTCGTCGAGCAGCTCGCAGGCGCGCCCGTGCCGGCCTCCGCGCTCGAGTCGCTCGTGCTGCCGGCCCGGGTGCGCGACTACGAGCCCGCGTTCCTCGACGAGCTGACCGCGACCGGCGAGCTGGTGTGGGCCGGGCACGGCACGCTGCCCGGCAGCGACGGGTGGGTCTCGCTGCACCTCGCCGACCAGGCCGCGCTGACCCTGCCCGAGCCCGACGACGAGCCGCCCACCGAGCTGCAGCAGGCCGTGCTCGACGCGCTGGCCCCTGGCGGCGCCTGGTTCTTCCGCCAGCTGGCCACCACGGTCGGCCAGGTCCTCCCGAAGACCGCCGACGGCGCCCTCGCCGACGCGCTGTGGGGCCTGGTCTGGTCGGGCCGGGTCACCAACGACACCCTCGCCCCGCTGCGCTCGCTGACCCGCGGCAGCGCCGGCACGCACCGCACCCGCCGGGCACCGGCCCGTACCCGCCGCGCCGGGTCGGCCGGGCGCGCAATGCCCTCGCGCACCGGCCCGCCCCAGGCCGCCGGGCGCTGGTCGGTGCTGCCCGAGCTCGACACCGACGTCGTGCGCCGCGGCGCCGGCACCGCCGAGCGGCTGCTGGACCGGCACGGCGTGGTCATCCGCGGCGCCGTGGTCAACGAGCGCATCATCGGCGGCTTCGCCGCCGTCTACCGCGTGCTGTCGACCTTCGAGGAGTCGGGTCGGTGCCGCCGCGGGTACTTCGTCGAGGGCCTCGGCGCCGCCCAGTTCGGCACCGCCGGCGCGATCGACCGGCTGCGCACCTTCAGCGAGGTCGCGCCCGACGCGGCCCCCGTCGCGGTCGCGCTGGCTGCCACCGACCCCGCGAACCCGTACGGCGCCGCCCTCCCCTGGCCCGAGCGTGACGCGGACGCCCAGGGCGGTGCGGGCGGTGCGGGCGGTGCGGGCGACGGCGGTGACGCGGAGGGCGGCAAGGGCCACCGGCCCGGGCGCAAGGCCGGGGCGCTGGTCGTGCTGGTCGACGGGGAGCTGGTCCTCTACGTCGAGCGCGGCGGGCGGACCCTGCTGACCTGGACCGACGACGACCGCCGGCTGGGCCCGGCCGCCACCGCCCTGGCCGCCGCGGCCACTCGCGGGTCGCTGGGCCGCCTCACCGTCGAGCGCGCCGACGGCGAGCAGCTGCTCGGGCGCGGCACCACCCCGCTGCGCACCGCGCTGGACGGCGCCGGGTTCGTGGCCACGCCGAAGGGACTGCGGCTGCGTGCCTGAGGGAGACACCGTCTGGCGCACCGCCCGGTCGCTGCACCGCGCGCTGTCCGGGCGGGTGCTGGAGGTCGCCGACCTGCGGGTGCCGCAGCTGGCCACCGTCGACCTCGTGGGCGCCCACGTGGTGCGTACCCGCTCGCGGGGCAAGCACCTGCTGACCCGGCTGCGGCACGACTCCGGCGACTGGACCCTGCACACGCACCTGCGGATGGAGGGCTCCTGGCACCTGCTCCGCCCGGGTCAGCGATGGGGCCGCCCGGCGCACCAGGCCCGGGTCGTGCTCGGCACCGACGCCGTCACCGCGGTCGGCTTCTCCCTCGGCGTCGTCGAGGTGGTGGCCACCGCCGACGAGGACAGCGTGGTCGGTCACGTCGGGCCCGACCTGCTGGGGCCGGGCTGGGGCGTGGCGGACCAGGACGAGGCCGTACGCCGGCTCCGCGCCGCCCCGGAGCGGTCGGTGCACGAGGCGCTGCTCGACCAGACCTGCGTGGCCGGGATCGGCAACATGTACGCCGCCGAGCTGCTGTTCCTGCGCGGGATCGACCCGACCACCCCGTTCTCGCGGGTGCCCGACCCGCCCGGACCGTCGGGCCTGCTCGACCTGGGCCACCGGCTCCTGGTGATGAACAAGGAGCGGGCCACCCAGGCCACCACCGGCGACCTCCGTCAGCCGCTGTGGGTCTACGCCCGCGGCGGTCAGCCGTGCCGGCGCTGCGGCACCCGGGTCGAGGTAGGCGAGCTCGGCCCGGTCGGGCGCGAGCGGGTCACCTTCTGGTGCCCCCGCTGCCAGCCGAGATGACGCTCGCGGGCAGCCGAGGTGACGGTTGCGGACAGTCGAGATGACGGTTGCGGACAGGTAGAAGGGAACCGCCGGCCACCTCACCACGTCACAGGTGCGTGGGGAGGACTGGACGGTGGCGATCGGCGGCCCTGCTCGTGTCGCTGTCGTGCTCGTGGTTCACGGGCTGTGCGGCGGACGACGCGTCGGACGGACCCACCACAGCCTCCAGCCAGTCCGGTACGTCGGACCGATCAGCCCCCGAGGCGTGCCTCGACCCGGCGGACGCGACGCGAGGCGGCGTCGGGGGTCACGCCGGAGTGGGCGAGGTTCTGTCCCGGGCCTGGCGGGCGGACGGCGCCGGCCGAGGTGCCCTCGGACGCGCTGACCACGTCCGCCGACGACCTCACCGCCCTCGCCGAGCTCGGCGAGGAGGACGCCCGGGCGCCGGCCCGGTGAGACAGGTCGGGGGCCCGCACCTACCGGGTCCAGATCGGGTACGCCGACGGCCGCGTCACCACCGTCGTCGGGCGCACCGACCCGGACTGCGTCGGGCGCGTCCCTGCGAGCGGGGCGCGGGTCGCCGGCCCCGACCGGCTCGGGGTCTACGGGTTGCTGGTGGCGGCGTTCGGTCGACAGCAGGCCGACGCGTTCGACGACTCCACCGACGAGGTGCCGCTCGTCTGCCCGCAGGATCCGCGCCGGCCGGACAGCGTCGACCTCGACGGCCCGTCGGCCTCGCTCGGGACCGGGTACCTCCTCGGCCGGCGCGGGCCGATGACCATGCCGCTGCCGGCCGTCCGGGGCATCCTCTGCACCTGGCCGCCCGGCGCCGAGGACACCGCGCCCGACGTACGGGGTCTCACCGGCGAGGAGGCCGAACGCGTCCGGATCGGTCTGC
>JBBSKO010000234.1:0-3922 GCA_038256225.1 Propionibacteriales bacterium
CTACCGCGGCGTCGCGACGCCGCACCAGAGGAAGTAACACAGCGTTACAAGCCGCGGGGGCCCTCAGCCCTCGGCCGGCCCGCCGTCGAGTCCTGCTCGCTCCGCACCGACCGACGTGTCGGGGCCGTGGCCGGTGTGGGCCACGGTGTCGTCGGGAAGGGCGAGCAGGCGGGTCCGGATCGACTCCACGATGACGTCCGCGTCGCTGTAGGAGCGTCCGGTCGCGCCCGGACCACCCTGGAAGAGCGTGTCACCGCTGAAGACGCAGCCGAGGTCGGGAGCGTGGAGGCAGACCGCACCGGGCGAGTGGCCCGGCGTGTGCAGCACCTCGAGGCGGGTGCCGGCGACCTCGATCACGGTGCCGTCGGCCAGGTCGAGGTCCCACAGGTAGCCGTCGGCGTCGTCCGGGCCGCCGTGCGTCAGCTCCCACAGGGGTCGCTCGTCGGGGTGCAGCATGATCGGTGCGGCGACCCGCTCCCGCAGCGCGGGGGCGACCCGGCAGTGGTCGTCGTGGGCGTGGGTGAGCACGATCGCCTTGACCGCGCGGTCGCCGACCAGGGCCATCACGTCGTCGACCGAGTGCGGGGCGTCGATCACGACGCACTCGGTGTCGTCGCCGACGACCCACAGGTTGTTGTCGACCTGGTGGGTCTCCCCGTCGAGGCTGAAGGTGCCGCTGGACACGGCGTGGTCGACGCGCACGGTGCCGGTCATCAGAGGATCACGACCGAGCGCAGGACGTCGCCGCCGTGCATCTTGTCGAACGCGGCCTCGACGTCGGCGATGCCGATCTCCTCGGTCACGAACGCGTCGAGGTCGAGCCGGCCCTGCTGGTAGAGGTCGACCAGCATCGGGAAGTCGCGGCTGGGCAGGCAGTCGCCGTACCAGCTGGACTTGAGCGCACCGCCGCGGCCGAAGACGTCGATCAGCGGGATCTCGGGCACGGTCATGTCGGGCGTGGGGACGCCGACCAGGACGACGGTGCCGGCGAGGTCACGGGCGTAGAACGCCTGCTTCCAGGTCTCGGGGCGACCCACGGCCTCGACGACCACGTCGGCACCCTCGGCACCCTCGTAGGTCTCGGCGCAGATCCGCTTGATCTCCTCGACCGGGTCGACCTTCGAGGAGTCGACGGTGTGGGTCGCGCCCATCCGGGTCGCGGTCTCGAGCTTCTTCGGGTCGATGTCGACCGCGATGACGGGGCTGGCGCCGGCCAGGGCGGACCCGGCGATCGCGGCCACCCCGACGCCGCCGCAGCCGATCACGGCCACGGACTTCCCGCGGGTGACCGCGCCGGTGTTGATGGCGGCACCGATCCCGGCCATCACGCCGCAGCCGAGCAGGCCGACGGCCGCGGGGCGGGCGGACTCGTCGACCTTGGTGCACTGGCCGGCGGCGACGAGGGTCTTCTCGGCGAAGGCCCCGATGCCCAGCGCCGGGGACAGCTCGGTGCCGTCGGGCAGCGTCATCTTCTGGGTGGCGTTGTGGGTGGCGAAGCAGTACTGCGGCTCGCCGCGCTTGCAGGCGCGGCACTCGCCGCAGACCGCGCGCCAGTTGAGGACGACGAAGTCGCCCGGGGCGACGTCGGTGACGTCGTCGCCGACGGCCTCGACCACGCCCGCGGCCTCGTGGCCGAGCAGGAACGGGAAGTCGTCGTTGATGCCGCCCTCGCGGTAGTGCAGGTCGGTGTGGCAGACCCCGCAGGCCTGGACCTTGACCAGGGCCTCGCCCGGACCGGGGTCGGGGACGTGGATCGTGGTCAGCTCGACGGGCTGGCCCTTGCCGCGGGCGATGACGCCCTGCACCTCGTGCATGCTCTGCTCTCCTCGCATCTCGCCCCCCGGCGGTCCGGGACGTCGCCCGCGCAGCCTACGGGCCGGGCAGGACCCGGTCAGACCAGGACGGTGGTGACCGGCTGACTCGAGTCGGCCGGCAGGTCCAGGGCGGAGGGGGTACGCCCGCGGGCCACCATCTCGGCGCCGAGCGCGGCGACCATCGCCCCGTTGTCGGTGCAGAGCCCGGGGCGCGGCACGCGGACGCGGACGCCCTTGGCGGCGGCCCGCTCGACGGCCATCGCGCGGAGCCGGGAGTTGGCCGCCACGCCGCCCCCGATCAGCAGGTCCTCGATGCCGTGGGTGACCGCCGCGTCGAGCGCCTTGCGCACCAGCACGTCGCAGACCGCCTCCTGGAAGGACGCGGCGACGTCGGCCACCGGGACCGGCTCGCCGTTGCGCTCGCGGGCCTCGACCCACCGGGCGACGGCGGTCTTGAGGCCCGAGAAGGAGAAGTCGAAGCGGTGCCGCTCGAGGTCGCGGCGCCCGGTCAGCCCGCGGGGGAAGTCGATGGTGACGGTGCCGCCCTCACGGGCGGCGCGATCGATGTGGGGCCCGCCGGGGAACGGCAGGCCGAGCACGCGGGCGACCTTGTCGAAGGCCTCGCCCGCGGCGTCGTCGATGGTCGCGCCCATCGGGTCGACCCCGGCACCGGCGGGCCCGCCCCCGGTGACGTCGGTGACCCGCAGCAGGCTGGAGTGCCCGCCGCTGACCAGCAGGGCCAGGCACGGCTCGGGCAGCGCGCCGTGCTCGAGCTGGTCGACCGCGACGTGGGCGGAGAGGTGGTTGACGCCGTAGAGCGGCTTGCCGAGGGCGAGCGCCAGCGCCTTCGCCGAGGCGACACCGACCAGCAGGGCGCCGGCCAGCCCGGGACCGCTGGTGACCGCGACGGCGTCCACGTCGCCCGGGCGGATGCCGGCGGTCTCGCAGGCCCGCTCGAGCGTCGGCACCATCGCCTCCAGGTGCGCGCGGCTGGCCACCTCCGGGACGACACCGCCGAAGCGGGCGTGCTCCTCCACGCTGCTGGCGACGGTGTCGGCCAGCAGGGTGTGCCCGCGGACGATCCCCACCCCGGTCTCGTCGCAGGAGGTCTCGATGCCGAGGACGAGGGGGCCGTCGGGGGCGGGGCGGTCGGGCACCCGCCCATCGTGCCAGCCCGCCCACCGCGCAGACTGGGCGCCGTGCGCGAGGTCGACGTGGCGGGGCTGGTCGCGCCGACCGGCGTCGCCGCCGAGCCGTTCGTCCGCCACCAGCTCGACCCGGGGACCGTGCGCCGGGCGTGGGTCGCCGAGCGCGCGGGCGTCCACGGGGTCGAGCGGGCGGCGCTGTGGGTGGCCGAGATCGTGTGGCACGACCGCGGCCGGATGCGCGTCGGGCACGGCGTCGGTCCGGCCGACCTCCTGGCCACGATGCTCGCCGGGGCCGCCGGGGCCGCCGGGGGCGTCGACCGGGTCAGCGTGAGCGACGGGGCCGAGACGTCGCTGTCTCCGGGCTGGGCGCAGGTGTCGACGAACCGGTGGCACTGGATGCTCACCGACGTCGTCCCCACGGCACCGGTGGACCCCCGGCTGGTCGACCTCGGCCCACTCGACGGGCCCGGTCCCGACGAGACCGGCGGCGTGGCCGCGGAGGTGCGGGCGGTGCTCGACGCCGGCAACCCCGGTTCCTTCGCCCGGCCCGGCACCACGCCCGGCGTCGCGCGCTGGCTGGGTCTGCGCGAGGACGGGGAGCTCCGCGCCGTCGGCGCCCTGGTGCGCCAGCCCGACGGCAGCGGGCACCTGCGCGCGGTGACGGTGCACCCCGACCGCGCCGGCCGCGGGCTCGGCCGGGCCCTGTCGGTCGCGCTGACCCGTGCCGGGCTCGCGATGGCACCCGTGGTCAGCCTCGGGGTCTACCGGGACAACGCGCCGGCGCTGCGGATCTACCGCGACCTCGGCTACGCCACCCGGCACACGTTCGCCTCCGGCCTCACCGCACGGTCCACCGTCCCGCCGGTCGCTCAGCGGGCCGGGACGGGCCGTTCCAGCACCAGCGCCGACTCGCCGTCGCGGTAGTAGCGCGGCCGGGTGCCGACCTCGACGAAGCCGGCC
>JBBSKO010000235.1:0-3919 GCA_038256225.1 Propionibacteriales bacterium
CCTGGCCGAGCTGCGTCTCAGGGGCTGACCACCGCCGGCACCCGCGCGGCCCGCACCACCAGCACGTCCGGCAGGTCGGAGACCAGCGTGGTCCACGACCCTCCCCCGTCCACGGAGGCCCAGACCGACCCGGCGCGGGTGCCGACGTACAGCCCCGCCACGTCGTGGTCGTCGGTGCACATCGCGTCGCGCAGCACCCCGACGTACGCCCGCTCCGGCAGGCCGTGGCCGAGCGGTTCCCAGGTCCCCCCGGCGTCCCGCGAGCGCCAGACCAGCGGCCGCGCGTCGGGGGCGTAGCGGCCCATCCCCTCCTCGCCGCCGCCGAGCGGGAAGACGTAGACGGTGTCCGGCTCGTGGGGGTGGACCACCACCGGGAAGCCGAAGTCGGTCGGCAGGCCCGCGGCGATCGAGGTCCAGCTCGCGCCGCCGTCGTCGGAGCGGTAGACGCCGCCGTGGTTCTGTAGGAACACCCGGTCGGGCCGCGCGGGGTGCCGCGCCACCTTGTGCACGCACTGGCCGTACGCCGGGTACTGCTGCCCCTCGGGCAGGAAGTCGGCCCGGACCCCCTGGTTCGACGGCGCCCAGGACGCGCCGTCGTCGTCGGTGCGGTAGACGCCGCCGGTCGAGATCGCGGCCGTCAGCGAGGTGGGGTCGTCGGGGTGGGGCAGCAGCGTGTGGAAGGCCTGGCCGCCGTACCCCGCTCCCCACGACGGCCGGTGCGGGTGGTCCCACAGGGCCCGCTCGAGCGCGAAGCTCTCACCCCCGTCGGTCGAGCGGAAGACCGCACCGGGCTCGGTGCCGGCCCAGACCACGCCGGGCGCGCTGCCGGCCGCGAGCTGCCAGACCCGCTCCACGCTGGCGTCGACGTCGTCGGGGAACCGCACGGCCCCGCCGGGGGTCTCGGCCCAGGTCGCCCCGAGGTCGTCGGAGCGCCGGACCTGGGGCCCGACCCAGCTCGACGACGCCCCGACCAGCAGGCGGGGCCGCTCACCACGGGTGTCGAGGAGGCAGGAGTAGACCTCCTCCATGTCGTGGTGGGGCCCGGTCAGGTCCCAGTCCTGGCGGGCGGCGTCGGACCGCCCGATCCACAGCCCCTTGCGCGTGCCCACCAGCAGCACCGTCTCGTCGTCGGTCCTCGTGTCGGTCATCCGGCCCTCCTGCGTCGGTCGTGTTCCCTGATGCCTAGCCTGACCCGGTGACACCCCGATCCTCACCGGTCTGGCTGGTGCTGGTCGGGATCGTCTCGGTCCAGCTCGGCGCGGGCTTCGCCAAGCTGCTCTTCGACGAGGTCGACCCGACGATGCTCGTCTGGCTGCGGCTGGCCACCAGCGCCCTGGTCTTCGCGGTCGTCGCGCGCCCGCTGCTGCGTGGCCACAGCCGCGACGACTGGATGGTCGTGATCGGCTTCGGCGCCTGCCTGGGCCTGATGAACTGGGCGATCTACCAGTCCTTTGCCCGGATCCCGCTCGGGATCGCGGTCACGATCGAGTTCGTCGGACCGCTCACCCTGGCCCTGCTGTCCTCGCGGCGCGGGCGCGACCTGGCCTGGGTGGCGCTGGCCGCCCTCGGTGTCGCCGCCCTCGGCCTGGAGCGCACCGACCTCGACCCCGTGGGGGTGGCGTACGCCCTGCTGGCCGGTGCGGCCTGGGCCGGCTACATCCTGCTGTCCGCGCGGACCGGGCAGCGCTGGGCCGGCATCAGCGGGCTGACCGTGGCCAGCGTGGTCGCCGCCTGCGCGCTCCTTCCCGCGGCGCTGGTCGCCGACGCCGACGCCCTCACCTCGCCGCGCGTCCTGGCCGTCGGGCTCGCCGTCGGGCTGCTGAGCTCGGTGGTGCCCTACTCCTGCGAGCTGGTCGCGCTGCGCACCCTGCCCGCAGCCACCTTCGGGGTGCTGATGAGCCTCGAGCCGGCCGCGGCCGCGCTGGTCGGCATCGCGGTGGTGGGCGAGGAGCTCGCCGCGCTCCAGTGGGTCGCGGTGGGCTGCGTGGTCGTGGCCAGCGCGGGCGCCACCCGCGCCGGGGCCCGGCTCGGCGGCCCGGTCCCGGACTGAGCCGCCCACGGCCCCGGAGGACGACCCCGCGTTCACCGGAACGTCACACCGACGGCACGTCCGCGGCGGGTCGGGCGCCGTACGCTCGACGGTGTCGGCGCGCCCCCGCCGCCGCACCCGCACCTCCGCCTCGTCACCTCCCGGAGCCGTCTGATGCTGATCCCCTCCACGCTGCTGACCCGGCCCGCGGCCCTCGCCGCGAGCCGGGTGCGCACGTGGTCGGTCGGCTCCCAGCAGCGGGCCCGCCGCAACGCGATGCTGGCCGCCACGGACTGCGCCCAGCGCCGCGCCGAGCGCGAGGACGTCGAGGACTACCTCGCCCGGCGGGCCGGACCCCGTACCCCGGACGGCGCCGGGGCCCGGGTCGACCGGGTCGCCGGGGCCCGGGTCGACCGGGTCGCCGAGGCCTGACCCGACGCACGGCCCCGGCCCACCGTCGGGACACACGCCCCCCGCAGCGCGTCTCCTCGGGCACACTGGGCGCATGCCGACCTCCGCGGCGCCGACCGCGCTCGCTCCCACGATCGCCTACCGCGACGTCCTGTCCGACGACGGCACGATGCTGCGGGCCTGGACCAACGACCCCGAGGGCCGGCGCGACGGCCCGACGGTGCTGCTCTGCAACGGGCTCGGCACCAACCCCCTGCACTGGCCGGCGCTGCTGCGCCCCGACTGCGGCGTACGGGTCGTGTCGTGGAACCACCGCGGCGTCAGCGGCTCCGACCGCCCGCGCGACCCCGGCGCGGTGCGGATCGAGAACTTCGTCGAGGACGCCCTGTCGGTGATGGACCACTTCGACCTCGAACGACCGGTGGTGATGGGCTGGTCGATGGGCGTCAACACCGCCTTCGAGCTCGCGGCCCGTCACCCCGAGCGGGTGGCCGGCATCTTCGCGGTCGCCGGTGTCCCCGGCGACACGTTCGCCGCCATGCTCGGCGCGCTGCACCTCCCCCACCCGGTCGCCCGCTTGGTGACCGTCACCGTCGCCCGGGGCCTGCGCCTCGGCGGCTGGGGTCTGAGCCCGGTCACCACCCGCTTCCCCTTCGGCGCGCGCTCGCTCGAGGCGCTCACCACGGTCGGGTTCATCGGTCGTGTCCCCGACCCCGAGCTGGCGGCGATGGCGATGGCCGAGATGCTCTCCACGCCGGTCGAGTGGTACATGCACCTCGCGCTGACCACGTCCCGCCACCCCCGCGTCCCGCTGAGCCGGGTCCAGGTCCCCGCGACGTTCGTGGCCGGGACGCACGACCTCCTCGCCGGCTCCCGCGACATGGGCACCGCCGCGCGCCACATCCCCGGCGCGCGGTACGTCCGGCTGCGCGCCAGCCACTTCGTGCAGATGGAGCACCCCGACCGCGTCCACCAGCTGCTGCGCGAGCTGATCCAGCGGGTCGACCGGGTGTGACCCGCTCCCCCCGCCGGCCGGCCGCGGTCCTCGTGGCCGCGCTGCTCACCCTCACCGCGGTCGCGTGCGGGCAGGACGGCGACCAGACGTCCGTGACGCTCTCCCCGACGCCGGGCAGCTCGGAGGCCGCCGCGTCGCAGGCCCCGTCGTCGGCACCTGTCGAGGAGCCCCCCGGCACGGACAGGGACCGGGACGAGGGCCAGGACCGGGGCCGGGACCGGGACCGGGACGGGGACCGGGAAGACGGGCCCCCGCGGGTCGTCGAGACGGTGGCCCGCGGGCTGGCCACGCCCTGGGGCGTGGACTTCTTCCCCAACGGTGACGCCCTGGTCACCGAGCGGGACACCGCGCGGGTCCTCCGGGTCACCGGGGAGCGACGGGTGGTGCAGGAGGTCGGCACCCTCGACGCCGCCGCCCCGGAGGGCGAGGGGGGCCTGCTGGGCGTGGCCATCGCCCCCGACTAC
>JBBSKO010000236.1:0-3912 GCA_038256225.1 Propionibacteriales bacterium
CACACCGTCGCCCCCTCGGAGCGGCCGAGCCACCGCGCGGCCACCGACCCGTGGACGTAGAGCGTGCCCCCGTCGTCGGGCCCGCCGAGGTCGACGGCGAAGGCCACCGGCAGCACGACGGGGTACGGCGCCCCGTCCCCGTCCCCGTTCCCGTCCCCGTCCCCGCTGACGACCACACCCAGGTGCGCCACCAGCGCGTCGTCGAGCAGCGCGTGCAGCACCCGCCGGTCGTCGGCCGCGCGGGCGTGGCCACGACGGACGGTCGTGCGGTCGGTCGGCGACAGCGGGAGGCTCATCGGTCTAGCGTGACGGCTCGGTGGACCGTACGCACGGGCCACTTCCCGACCAGGACGACAGGCCACATGACGACCGCCCCCACGCCCCGGCTGCCCGTCCGGCTCGACCGGACCGCCGCCGCGCCGCTGCCGGCCCAGCTCGCCGACCGCGTCCGAGCACTGGTCCTGGCCGGCACGCTGCACGCCGGCGACCGGCTGCCGAGCTCCCGGGCGCTCGCCGCCGAGCTGGTGGTCTCCCGCGCGGTCACCGCGCAGGCCTACGAGCAGCTGGTCGCCGAGGGCTGGCTGGAGGGACGCCACGGCTCGGGCACCTTCGTGGCCCCGACCGCGCCCGCAGGTCGGCCCGCGACCGCCCGACGTGCGCGGCCGGCCCGCAGCGCCCCGCCCGACCGGCTGGTCCGCCTCGACGCCGGGACGCCGTGGATCGACCCGCGACACGCCGCGGGCTGGCGCCGGGCCTGGCGCGAGGTGTCCACCGCGACGCCGCCGCGCGGGTACGACGACCCCCGCGGCCTGCCGGAGCTGCGCGCGGCGCTGGCCGAGCGCCTCGGGCGGACGCGCGGGGTGGCGTGCCACCCCGACGAGGTGGCGGTCACGGGCGGCACGACGGACGGGCTGAGGCACCTGCTCGGCGCGGTGCGCCCCGGGCCGGTCGCGCTGGAGGACCCCGGCTACCGCGCGGCCGTCGAGACCGTGCGGGCGCTCGGCCGACCCGTGCGGGACCTGCCGGCCGTGGGCCCGGTGGACGACCTCGGCGACGCGGTGGCGGCCTACGTGACCCCGGCGCACCAGCACCCGCTCGGCCACGTGATGCCGGCGGCCCACCGGATCGCGCTGCTCGGCGCGGCGGCCCGGGCCGACGCGCTGGTCGTCGAGGACGACTACGACTCCGAGTTCCGCTACGACGTCGCCCCGGTGCCGGCGCTGGCCGCGCTCGACCGCGACCGCGTCGCCTACCTCGGCACCGCGGCGAAGTCGGTGGCGCCGAGCCTGCGGCTGGGCTGGCTCGTGGCGCCGTCCGGGGTCGCGGACGCGGTCCAGCGTCGGCGCGTGGTCACCCACGACGCCGCCCCGTGGCCGGTGCAGCGCGCGTTCTGGGCGCTGCTGCGCGACGGCCACCTCGACCGCGTGGTGCGCAGCGCCCGCCGTGTCTACGCCGAGCGCGCACCGCTGGTCGCCGCGGCGCTGACGCCGTACGCCGAGGCGGCCGGGCCGACCGCCGGGATGTACTCGACGTGGCTGCTCCCCCACGACCGCGCGGTCGCCGCCCGGGACGCCGCCCGGCTGGCCGGGTTCGAGGTGCCCCTGCTCGCGGGCTACTGCCGCGCGGCGCCGGTGCGGGGACTCGTGGTCGGCTTCGGCGGGGTCGCCGACGACGAGCTCGAGCGGGCACTGGCCGCGCTCGTGCGCGGCCTGGCCTGAGCCTGCGCGCCTCGGGCCTCAGGCCTCGCCGGCGGCCCGGGCCCGGTCGAAGGCGTCGTACGCCGCCTCGCGCTCGCGCTCGATCTTGTCGCCGAGCAGCACCGCGCCGGCCCACAGCGCGGCGAAGACCGGACCGAGCAGGAACATCACGGGGATGACGAGGCCCAGCGCGATCGCGACGACCTGGACCGCCCAGCCGAGCCCGTAGGCCCACGGGCGGCGCAGCATCCCGGCCAGCAGCACGCAGACCAGGGCCAGCCCGAGCCCGACGGCCAGCGCCGGACCGGCCGGCACCTCGGCGATCGTGATCAGCACCGGGGTGGTCAGGCCGAGCGTGACCGCCTCCAGCGACAGGACCGCCGCGGCCATGCCGCGCTTCGGCGACCGCTGCGGCCGCGTCGCGGGACCGGCGGTGGTCCCGGGCTCCTCGGCGGTGCTCATCGCTCGCGTCCTCCCCGGGCGCCGGGGGGCAGCAGGAGGGTGCGGGCCTCGCCGACCGTGACGACCGAGCCGGTGACCAGCACCGCCCCCGACCCGAGCGGGTCGCCGAAGGCCTCGCCGGCCTCCGCCAGGGCGGCGGCCTGGTCGAGCGCGTCGGCCAGGCGCGGGACCACGGTCACCTTGTCCTCGTCGAAGACGGTCCGGGCGACCTCGCCCAGCGCGTCGGCCGACAGCGCGCGGGAGGTCGAGTTCTGGGTGCAGATGACGTGGGCGAGGTGCGGCTCGAGCTCGGCGAGCAGACCCTCCGCGTCCTTGTCGTCCATCAGCCCGACCACGCCGATCAGCGGCGCGAAGGTGAAGGAGTCGTCGATGGCCCGCGACAGCGCCTGCGCGCCGTGCGGGTTGTGCGCGGCGTCGAGCACGATCGTGGGGCTGCGGCGCACGACCTCGAGCCGGCCTGGCGACGTCACCTCGGCGAAGGCGGCCGCGACCAGGTCGCCGTCGAGCGGCTGGTCCCCGGCGAACGCCTCGACCGCGGCGAGGGCGACCGCGGCGTTCTGCGCCTGGTGCGCCCCGTGCAGGGGCAGGAAGACCTCGTCGTAGCGGGCACGCAGGCCCTGCAGCGAGATCATCTGGCCGCCCACCGCCGGCAGGGTCGAGACCACACCGAACTCCAGGCCCTCGCGGGCCACCGTGGCGCCGACCTCGACGGCCCGCGCGAGCACGACCGCGACCACGTCGGGCTCCTGGTCGGCCACGACCACCGTCGCGCCGGGCTTGATGATGCCGGCCTTCTCCTGCGCGATCGCGGCGGCGGAGTCGCCGAGGTAGCGGGCGTGGTCGACCGCGATCGGCAGCAGCACCGCGACCGCGCCGTCGGCGACGTTCGTGGCGTCCCACGAGCCACCCATCCCGACCTCGACCACGGCGACGTCGACGGGGGCGTCGGCGAAGGCGGCGAAGGCCATCGCGACGACGGTCTCGAAGAACGACAGCGGGTACGGCTCGGCCGCGTCGACCAGGTGGGTGAACGGGGCCACGTCGTTGAAGGCGCGCACGAACCCCTCGGCGTCCAGGGGGTCGCCGTCGATGCTGATCCGCTCGGTGATGCTCTCGACGTGCGGGCTGGTGAAGCGCCCGGTGCGCAGGTCGAGCTGGCGCAGCAGCGCGTCGATCATCCTTGCCGTCGAGGTCTTGCCGTTGGTGCCGGTCAGGTGGATCACCGGGTAGGCGCGCTGGGGCTCGCCGAGCAGCTCGGTGAACGCCCGGATCCGGTCGAGCGAGGGCTCGAGCCGGGTCTCGGGCCACCGGGAGAGCAGGGCGTCCTCCACCTCGGCCAGGGTCTGGGCGAGGCGGGGGGCGTCGAGGTCGGGCACGTCTGTCATCGCCACCAGTCTAGGCCGGTACGCGCGGCGGCCCGCACGCCCGCGTGGCTGCTCCTCCTCACTCCACGCGCAGGGAGGCGGTGTCGGCGTACGCCACGAACCCGAGCCCGGCGTAGAGCCGGTTCGACACCGGGTTGGCCTGGTCGGTGAACAGGCACACCCGCGACCCGTCGGCCCGCAGTCGCGCGGCGACCTGGTGCACGGCGTTGCCGGCGTACCCCCGGCCGCGCAGGGCCTCCGGCGTGAGGACCGGGCCGATCGTGGCGACGCCGTCGCCCGGCGGGTTGGCCCCGACCAGGCAGACCGGCCGCCCCCCGTCCTCCCACCACCACAGCACACCGGCGCGGACCCGGGACCGCAGCGAGACC